>CAZZYR010000103.1:0-7583 GCA_964658235.1 uncultured Acetobacteraceae bacterium
CGCCGTCCGGCCAAATCTTTTGGTCAACGTCTTCGGCTGGGGCGGGCATGGCTGGGGTGGCGGCGGGTTTCACGGGACTGGTCCCCATAGCGGCGTAGGCAATCCGGGCACCTGGCACCACTGAAGCATCAAAACTCCGTGGCCTTGAAACGCAAGCGGACACGGCAGGTAGTTTGTCGTGTCCGCTTGTTTGTATGCCCCGGTCTTGTTGTTGTGTGCCGCAGTCTTGCGGGCTGGTTTAGGAGCGAAATGTCCCGCCAAAAAGATAGGCTGGCTTCAAAAACCGATTTGAATTCACCAAGCTTAGCAATGCGGCCGGTGTTTTGCACTGGTCATTGCGCAGTTCGTTACGCGATATCGGCGGAAGACCCGATCGCAATCCAGCCATAGCATTAGGTTTGATCAGGATGCACCAGCTCGCAGACAAGAAAGTTCCGCGCGCGGATACGCATCCAACACCACGATCGCCAACGCCACAAAATACGCCGGACAACCCGGAGCCAGCTCTGGGGCAAGAGGCGGGCGCGGAGTATCGCGCAGCGTATGGCCAGGAACTGGCTTGGCTTTTGAAGGTGCCCGATTTGCAACCTGCGGTGGCGGCCCTGTTGGCAGCTCGCATAGCCGCAAGTTCGCTCCTTCAACGGCATCACTATCCGCCGTTTGCACGCACGGTGTTTCAGCGCCTCCTTGCACTAGATCCGCCCCGCTCCGGGTTTCAAACGATCGCGCGTGATTTGGGCCTGCCAGATGGCGCATGCTGGTTCAGTGGTGCCGATGTGGCGCAGCTTCGTAATGCGTGGCCGTTATGCCTTGGGCTCGGACGCCTGCTTGCTAGCGGCGGGGATGATCGGCTCGATATCAATCCGATGACTGGCGTGAACCGATACGGTTGCTCGCCGCATCCGCGGCCAGACGTCGTGAGCTTTGGATCCTGTACAGCGTCAAGCATCAGTCATGGTGCATTCTCCGCAGCCGAAGCAACAAGGCGCGCCATGGTGATCGCGGCCTTGCAGGGTTCGTGCGCATCCGCCCTGCGGTCGGTTTGCCATGACATCGAACACCGTATCCTGAGCGCATTTCAATCCGCGGATTTGGCATCTGCGGTGCTGACAGCATCGGGAACGGATGCGGCGCTGATCGTGACGGGGCTTTTGGCGTCCGAACACCCACGAAGCTGTGTGACGAGCATCCTTTTCAGCCCATCTGAGACAGGGAGTGGCGTGCCACTTGCTGTGCAGGGCTGTCACTTTGCCTCGGCGGCGCCGTCCGGCCAGGCAGTGGATAAGGGTGAGCCGGTATCAGGCGGTAATCATCAAACAGCCCTGGTGACGGTCGAGTTGCGGGATGCGGGAGGCCACCCTCTGCCCGACGAGGCGATTGTCCAAGCCTGCGATAAAGCCATCAGCAGCGCTGTGCTGAAAGGCCGTGTGGTTCTGCATGCGATTGATAGTTCCAAGACAGGTTTGACCGCGCCCACGCGGCGTTCACTTCTGGATTTCGCCCGAAAATACGCGGGCCGTCTTGATATTGTCATCGATGCCTGTCAGGCGCGCGTAGAGCCGGCACTCATCCGCGCTTATCTGGATCACGGTTTCCCGGTCCTTGTCACAGGATCGAAGTTTTTTGGCGCACCGGGATTTTGCGGCGCGATACTTTTCCCGCGCGATCGCCTTGCCCGAATCAGGTCGCTTAGCCGGTTTCCTGCCGGCTTTGCCGATTACACAGGCGCCGATGAGCCGTTTGGGTCGCGCCACTGTCCTGGATTGCTGTTGCGTTGGACAGCAGCGCTCTACGAGATGGAGAGATTTGCCCGCGTGCCGGATGGCGAGATCGCTCGGCGGCTCGATGTTCTGGGTGCCGCTATACGTGTCGCATTAGGGACAGATGAACGGTTGAGCGTGGCCCAGGCACCGCGACCTGATGGGGAGAGTTGGTCAAGCAAGCGAAGCGTCTATACATTCATGGTAAAAGGTGAGAACGGCCTGCTTGCGCCTGAAGCGCTGCGGCGCCTTTATCGTGATCTGCAGGAGGACCTTTCCGCGGGCCCGCTAGGGTCCGCCGATCCCGTGCTGGCGGCTGCACGCTGTCAGATTGGACAGCCTGTTCAGCTCGGCCACCCAAATCTTGGCGGCTTGCGGATCGCCATCAGCGCTTCCCAGATCACAGATCATGTTGAGCAGACCAGACACCTGGCCTGCGTTATCAAAAAGCTTCGACTTCTGTTGGATGCTAGCGCGCAGCAGGAGGTAGCAGGCCCGCTGAAGGCCGGAGCGGTCGCTTAACCTGATAATGCACGGCCCCTTCCAAGCACAAAGCCCTTGGAAATTGCCCATTGCAGGCAGCTTGGCCGATCAAGCCCGGTCAGAATGATCTTCCCAGAAGACTTCGACAGTCGGGCCTCCAAGCCGGGATCTTCCGGCAGCACCGCAGAATACGCTAATTGTATGTAGTCCAACCCTGCGTCTTCGCTATCGAACACATACGGCAAAGCTGCGCTGGCACCCGCCAGCAAGAGGCTATAGCCACGTGCTTTTGCAAACTGCCGCGCAAATATGAATCCGGACATGTCCAAAAAAATGTCTGCAGCGCGTAGGTTCAGGATGACATTACCCCGCAAGGGGAGCGGGAGCGCCTCGTCAAAGCGAAGAAAATCATCGGAGAGGATTGTCTCCACATTCAGATTGATTGCAAATTTCCCGCACCCTTGCAGTTCATGCGGCGACGCGAGCAAGGCAAGCATGCGGCGATCCAGCGTCCTGGTCAGACGCCGAAAAAGCCACGGCTCGGATTTCATTGCGATGTCAGGACAGAGCGCAGCCGCAATATCATACGTCGCGAAGAAACGTTCCTCCCAGGCAAGAACTGGCGACGAATAAGTAAGGCCCATGATCGGCCGCCAGCGCGCGAAACAGGAGAGGTCCGCATGCTCCAGGGCCGCCTCCAGTCGGGCTAAACGAGGAACATCGAGCGGCAAGCCGGGGCCGGTTGGCCTGGCCGGCACCGAGGGCTGCGAAATCTCGTCAAGAAGCCAGTTTGCCTGGCTGGGCAGGTCGTAGAGGGTCAGGAGTTCATTTGAAACACGCCCGTGCTGATTAGGCTGGCCGGAAAGAAGATGATCAAGTGCCTGCCTGGCTTGTTCTATCTCGTCATCACCTCGGCCACGCCAGACGATTGCAAAGCGCGCATTCGCCAATTCGAAAACCTGCGCCCGGTCTGCAGCCGCAAGGCCTGACAGCGCATCACGCGCCAGCCGGAGATGGTGTGGCCGTGTAAGGTCAAGTGGCAGCTTGTTTCCATGCAGCATAACCGCGCGCCTGCTGGCGCCGGAACGCAGGGTTTGCCGCAAGACCTCCCGCAGGGCGGCCTCACCCTGCGGCGCAAGCATGGCGTTCACAGATACCGCGCGCCCGATACGGGCTTTCGTGACTCACGGTGTTGCATTGGCGGCGAGAGATAGAAGCGCAGGATTGGCGCACCCCGCGCGCCCGGGCATGGTCAACGCGGCGGCCCGCGTCCTGCACTGCCTGACCGTGCAAGCCGTCGCGCTATGGCAAGCCTGCATGCGCGTGGCAGCCTGTATTTGATCGATTAAAGTGCCCTGAAATAGAGCGATCCCGACGGTCTGTCCCCAAACGAGTGCCGCTTCATTGTCCACACCGGCAAGCAGTATTCCGGTGCATGCGCCGCTCCAATCATTCAACCTGCTCCGGTCCGCCAGCGCGACAGGCAAACCGGGTTCCCAATTTAACACGATAACGTCCGCTTGCAGGCGATCCGGGCGCACAAGGCGGAGCGTTGCCTTTTCAAATCCGTTGATGATCAGGCGTGCGCCCGTCAGTTCCAGTATGCCGCGCGCATGGTCGAGCAAATCCAGTTCGGCGCCAGCTTCACGCAATGAGATTGCGACCCAAAGCTGCGCACCGGCTGCCCCGGCCAGGCGGGAGAATGGCGCGAAAGCCGGTGAGACGATCGCGCGCAAGCCAAGTTCAACCATGATCGGCAGTTTATTTTGCAAGATCGAACGTAGTAAGCGCCCACGGCTCATCAAATCCTCTTCCAGGAGGTGGAGCAATCGGACGTGCATCATTTCGGTGAAGTGCTGGAAGAGGAAGGGGTCGCCGAGCGCTTCGGACAGGAGCGCAGCGATATTCAGTTTGGTCAAATCGAAAGACAGCTTCTGGAAAGCGGGTGCGAGCCGCGCCGCAATCCTTTGGTGGCGATCGGAGGAAAGGGAGATCCCGGTTTGCTGGGCGATCAGATCGGCCAACGGAGCCTTGCTGACGACTTCCAAGAGCGCAGCGAGGCTGACCGGCTGACTGCGCGCGAAGGTGGCGGGAGCGACGTCGCAACCAGCTTCAGTCCGATTCTCGAGGATCCGGTGCAGGCATTGAGGTTCGGTTTCCAGCGCCCATAGCGACGTTAACGGGCCCGATTCCGGCACATCCAAACCGAACAGCCGATTGAGGGTGTGCGGCAAACCCTCCGGCGCGTAAGGGGAAGAAGACTGAGCGGGGCCGGCTTCATTGCAGAGAAGAACAAGGTCGTTGTTGCGCATAGCGAATACCTGGCCGCCGTGGCGCTGGGCGACATCCTGGAGAAGCACACGCGCGACCCTGACATGGTGCGCTTTGGGTGCCTGAAGGCGAGAGATGTACAAGGCCAGCAGCAGCTTGCCGTGGGGATTGCGCAGCGCCCGCTCACCTTCCTCGCGAAGCTGGCGCTCGGCACCGGTGCTGTTATTGGCGGGGAAAGTCACAGGAGACGATACCCTGACAATCCCGCGGTGGCGCTGCCGTCAATGCTTGAGCAACTCTCTGCAACCACTCATCCTCCGCGACAGTGAGACGTGGCTGCTGCTAATCCGCGTGCCGCACCACCAGCAAGGTTACCTTCAACATGGTTGAATCTCTGTTAGCGCCGGGACGTCTCTCAGAGGGTCAGCGCATCTATGCGATTGGCGACGTCCATGGGTGTCTTGACCGGTTGGAAACCTTACACCGCGCCATCGCGGCGGATATTCTCGGCCAGCCGAAGGTAGAGACCGTCTTGATCCATGTAGGGGATTACGTGGATCGTGGACCAGACAGCGCCGGGGTGGTGGGTCTGCTGGCTGGCGCGATCGCGCCGCCCGTGAGCCGGCGCGTCGATCTGCAAGGCAACCACGAGGCCATGATGCTGGCGGCGCTGTCAGGGGACAGGGCGCTGGCCGATGCGTGGCTGGACAATGGGGGCGATGCGACATTGGGAAGTTACGGCCTGTCGGCCGACGACGGCCCCGAGCAGTGGGCGGCGGCCATCCCCGAGGCAGATCGCCGATGGATCGGCACCCGGCAGATCACGCACCGGGAGGGCGGCTATCTCTTCGTGCATGCAGGGATCCGGCCGGGACGCAAAATCCACCTCCAGAGCCCCGACGACCTGCTTTGGATAAGGGAGCCTTTTCTGTCCAGCACCCTCAGCCATCCGTTCGTGATCGTACATGGGCATACGGTGGTGGATGCCCCTGTCATACGGGCCAACCGCATCGGCATCGACACGGGCGCGGTGATGGGCGGGGCACTCACCTGCCTGGTGCTGGAAAATGACCAGATGCGGTTCCTGTCGGCTTGACATGCAAGCACCTGGGCCGCCACTCCGGCAACTGAATACTTGCTTCGGATTGCCCCGGCCGATACGCATAGTCCGATGAGCCAAGACCAGGACCCTGCCGTGGACGCGGAACTCGCCGAGGCGATTCCGCGCCTGACACGGGCAAGCGTCCTCGTCATCGGCGACGCAATGCTGGATCGTTACGTCTATGGCAGCGTTGCCAGGATCAGCCCGGAGGCGCCGATCCCGGTCCTGTCCGTTGACCGCGAGCTCGCACTGCCTGGCGGGGCGGGCAATCTTGTTCGCAACCTGACGGCCCTGGGTGCCGCCGTGGCGTTCGTGTCCGTGGTTGGGGACGATCAGGCTGGCTCGGATCTGACCGGCTTGATTGGCGGGCAGCCGAACGTGGAGCCGTGGCTGCTGGTGCAAGGTGGCCGATGCACCACCGTCAAGACGCGCTTCATTGCCGGCGGCCAGCAATTGCTGCGATCGGACCAGGAGGTGACCGGCCCGATCCATCCGAAACTTGCCGAACGGATGCTGCGCATCGCGGGTGATGCCCTAGCAGCCACCTCGGTGACGGTTTTGTCGGATTACCGCAAGGGTATCCTGGCGGGGGATGTGCCGGCTGCGATCATCAAGGCTGCGCGGGCGGCGGGCCGGCCGATCGTGGTTGATCCCCGCGGTCCTGATTATGACCGGTATGCCGGCGCGGACGTGGCGGTGCCGAGCCTGCGGGAGCTGGCGTCCATCACCGGAATGGACGTGAGCACCGAAGCGCGGATCGCGGCCGCCGCAGGCTGGTTGCGAACGGCTTATGGCTTCGGCCACGTGCTGGTGAACCGCGGCGCGGAAGGTTTGTCACTGATCGGCGAGGACACGCCGCTCCACCTGCCGTCCGCCGTCAGCGAAATCTTCGATCTCGCAGGTTCGGCCGACACCGTCATTTCCGCGCTGGCGGCGGGGATTGCCATTGGCCTGAAGCTGCCCGTGGCAGCGCGCCTTGCCAATCTTGCTTTGGGCGTGGCAGCTGGCCAGCCGGGCATGGCCGTGGCGCAAGGCACCGACTTGATTGCCATGCTCACGCCGCAAGGCCGCGCGCTGCGCAAGATCGTCGCCACGGAAGTTGCCGTGGAACAGGTGGACAGGTGGCGTCGGATGGGCTTGCGCACCGCGCTGATCACCACCAACGCGCGGCGTTTCAGCAGGGCCCGGCTGGAAAGCGCCCGCGCGGCATGTGATCGCCTTGTCCTGGGCATGGAGACCGCAGCGGAGCCAAGTGAGCCCGATACGTCCAAGCGTATGCTCGCCGAAGCAGCCGGACTGCCGTCGGTCGACCTGATCTGCACCTTTGCCGAGGGCACGCAAACCGAGACATTGCTCCAACTTCGTCCGGACCTGCTGATCGACGCGGTCCCGGGCGCCGCGCTGGCGGAACTTGTTCGTGGATGGGGTGGTGAAGTCCTTGCGGGCTGAGCCTACTCGCAGCTCAACGCAAACCGGTCCACAGGGTCGTTGATCGCTTCAAGCCGGCAGGCGGCGAGGGCTGCAAACCGCAACGTGAGCGAACGCCGCCGTGCAGCGGCCATCCGGTGGATCGGCGGCTCCCGCAGGATCGCGGCTTCATCGCCGGCAGTGACGATGAGGCCAACATCCTGCGGCAGGAGGGTCTGTGGGAAGTCCGTGTCGACGGCGAAATACAATGAGTCCGAGTAATCTCGGTATTCCGGCCATTTGCTGTCTGTCAGGAAATCAATCGGGCCGGACTTGACCTCGATGCAGGTGAAATCGCCATCGCGGCGGAGCGCGAGGATGTCCGCGCGGCGGCCGTTCGGCAGGGCCACTTCATGCAGCGGCGCCCAGCCGAGGTCGCGGCAGAGGCGGGCGGCTTGGCGGCGGACGGCGGTGGAGCGTTCGGGGAGGGAGATGGCCATGAAGGAAGGAAGGCCTTCTTTTTTGAAAAAAAGAAGCAAAAAACTTTTGTCAGTGCTTCG
>CAZZYR010000104.1:0-746 GCA_964658235.1 uncultured Acetobacteraceae bacterium
GAATCGGCGCGCCGGCCGGCTCGCCGCCGGATGCAGGCCCACCACGAAGAACGCCTCGCCGCCGAAGCTGAGCGAGAAATGCGTGTCATGCGGATCGTCGCTCACCCGGCCGTCATAGGGTTTGCCGTTCCAGGCATCCTTGTCCGTCAGGGACTGCACGCGGTCCCACAGGCAGCGTTCAAAGCCCGCCTCGTCCAGGTCGCGCGGCCCTTCGAACACCACGGCAAAGCTGCGGAACAGCGTTGGCTCCGCGCGGTAATGATCCACAAAATCCAGCAGCAGCGGATAGATGCGCAGATCGTCCCAGGCCGAGCCGATATTGCGCGCCACCACCACGGCAATCTGGTCCCGGCTGAGCGCCGCCTTCGCTCCCACACAGGGGAAAGCGGGCGCGGCGATGAAGGCGCGTAGGTCATGCGCCAGTCTATGGTCGGCGTCGCAGGTCTCGATCAACATGGGTCCGCGTCCGGTGGGTAGGCCCTCCGGAACGCATCAACCAGGACAGGAGACGCGGCAACGGCGGCAAATAATGCCGCGCGCCAATCACACCTGCGCCAGCAGCCCCGTCAGATCCGCCTGCGGCCGGGCGCCGAAATGGGAAATCACCTCCGCCGCCGCCAGGCTGCCCAGCCGTCCGCACGCCGCCAGGCCGCGCCCGGCGGTGTAGGCCGCCAGGAAACCCGCGGCGTAGGCGTCGCCGGCACCTGTCGTGTCCATCACGCGCGCCGGCTCGGCAGCCACCGCCA
>CAZZYR010000104.1:756-7558 GCA_964658235.1 uncultured Acetobacteraceae bacterium
ATTGCGCCGCCACCCGCTCCTCGCCGCGCAGGATGATGCTGCCGTCCTCGGACCTGGTCACGGCGGCCAGCGCCACATCAGCGCGCACTCCGCCCAGCGCGTCCTCCAGATCATTGGCCTCATACAGGCTGCACAATTCCGCCTCGTTGGCGAACAGGATATCCACGTCCGCCAGCAACTCCCGGAACGCCGCCCGGTGCCGGTCCACGCAGAACGCGTCGGACAGGGACAGCGCCACCTCCCGACCCGCCACCCGCGCCGCGCGCGCGGCCGCGCGAAAGGCCGCCTGCGCCGCGGGCGGATCGAACAGATAGCCCTCCAGATAAAGCACGGATGCCGCGGCAATCAGATCAGCATCCACGTCATCCGGCCCAAACGCCACGCAGGCGCCCAGGAACGTGTTCATCGTCCGCTGGCCGTCCGGCGTCACCAGGATCAGGCAGCGGGCAGTTGGCGCGCCATCGGACAGCGCCTCGCTCGGGAAATGCACGCCCGCCGCGGCGATGTCCTGCCGGAACGCGTCGCCCAGCGGATCCGCCGCCACTTTGCCCAGATAGGCCACGCGCGCGCCCAGCCCGGCTGCCACCGCGCAGGTATTGGCGGCCGATCCGCCGCTGCTCTCCTGCCCGGCCGGCATGGCGGCATAGAGCGCTTCCGCGCGCTCTGCATCGATCAGCGCCATGCTGCCTGGATGCATGTCGTGCTTGCTCAGGAAACCGTGGTCGGCCGGCGCCACCACGTCCACGATGGCGTTGCCGATGCCGAGTATGTCGAAGCGGGTGGTGTTCATGCGCAGCACATCCGCGAAATGGCGGCGCCGGGCAAGCCCCCGCGCTTGCCATTCCGCCGCGCCGACGGTGATAACGCGCCATGCTGAAGCCCCTCTTCCGCGCCCTCGAGCAGCTGGACGACCCTGCCATCCTTCGGGTCCTCATCCAGAGCCTGCTGCTGTCCGCCGCCATCTTCGTGGCCCTGTGCGCCGCCGGCGTCTGGGGCCTTCACCACGTGCTGGTCCAAACCGGCTGGCTGGCCTGGGTGGCGGGCGCGCTGGGCGGATTCGCCGCGGTCGCCGCCGCCTTGTGGCTGTTCCTGCCCGCCGCGGTGATAATCGCTTCCTTGTTCATGGAGCCGGTCTGCCGCGCGGTGGAACGGCGCTGGTATCCAAACCTGCCGGCGCCACTCGGCGCCCCTCTCGCCGCGCAGCTTTGGGATGGCGCCATCGTCGGGCTGCTGGTGGCCGCCCTAAGCCTGGTGTCCCTGGTGCTGGCGTTGCTGGTGCCCGGGCTCGGCGTGCTCCTGGGCTGGGCCATCACCGCCTGGGCGCTTGGGCGTGGCCTGTTCGTGGCCGTGGCCATGCGCCGCATGAGCCGGCCCGAGGCCAACGCGCTCTACCAGCGCCACCGCGGCGGCGCGCTGCTGCAGGGCGCGGCCCTGGCGCTGGCCGGCACCCTCCCGTTTATCAATCTGCTCGTGCCCATCCTGGGCACCGCCTGTATGGTGCACGTGATGCAGCAACGCCCGGCTCCCTAGCCCGGGCGAAAACTGGCAACCTGGGTTGTTTCCCGCAAAGACCGCGTGTTAGGCCATGCACCAGCGGCCAGCCGGACTCGGCCGCCATCCGCAGCGCGCCCCTCTGGCGCGAATTGACAGAAAGGGGCCGTCCTTGTTCAGACGCCGCAAGCCCGAAGATGGACCGGAGCCGCCAATGGAGCCCGAAACCATCGACCATCAACCGCTTGCCGCCGCGGCCCCGCCGAAGGCTGAACAGCCGGCGCCCGATACCGGCCTGGGCGTTCCGCCCCGCCCACCCTTGACCGCACAGAATGCCCCGATGAAGGACCAGACCATGGGACGTCCGCCGTTCGCCACGCTGCCCAACACTCCCGGCGGCACTCAGCCCGCCGCCAGCGGCAACAACCCGCCTTTTCCCGCAGCCCCCCCCCGGCCGCCGGGCATGCCGGCAACCCCCGCCGCCCGCCCCGCAGGTGGGGATCGTCCGGCTGTGAACGCGCCGGAACGCCGCACCCTGGTGGTCGGCCGTGGCATCAGCGTCCAGGGCATCGTCCAGGACGCCGAGCGCTTGGTGGTGGAAGGCACCGTCGAAGCCACCATGATCCACGCCGCGGAACTCTCCGTCTCCCAGGGCGGCATTTTCAAGGGTGAGATCGAGGTGGAGAACGCCGAGGTGGCCGGCACCGTGGACGGCACCATCACCGTGCGCGGCAACCTGATCGTGCGTGCCACCGGCTCTGTGCTCGGCACCGCACGCTGCCGCCGCCTGCAGGTGGAGGATGGCGGCCAGATCACCGGCCGCATTGAAATGCTTTCCGAGCAGCCCCGCACCAACCAATCGTCGCCCACCCCCCGCCTGGAAAACTTCCCGACGGAGCCGACCCGCTCGGCGCTCAGCTACGAATCCTGAGATGCACCCAGTCCCGGCCGGTGGCCGGGACTGGGCTTCCGCCATGCACTATCGTTCCATTGCCCTCGCCACCTGGCTGTGTGCCGCCCCAGCCGCGGCTCAGGTCAGCACAGACGACCATGCGCTGGATCAGCTCGCCCCCGCTCCGGGAACGCAAGCGAAGGCGCGGGAAGCCAAGCCATCCCACGCTGTCCGGCATGTGCGTCCGGCACCGCCCGCCCATCGTCTGACCGGGCCCGCCATGCCCGCGGCCCCCCCCGCCAATCCTGTCATCCTGCCGCCGCCCTTCGTCATGCCGGCGCACGCGCCTGCCGCCCCGCCGCCGGTGTCCGTGCGGCCGGACGCTGGCGGCACGGCCACGCCTATACCTGGCGGCATGCGGATTACCTTCGGCGCCGGCAGTTCGGACCTGAACCCCACCACCTTTGCCGCCTTGCAGGCCATCGGCGCGCAGGCGGCCGCCAACCCTGCCACCATCGTCTCCGTCACCGGCTGGGCCCCCGGACCTGCGGACGACCCGTCCACGGCGCGCCGGCTCTCGCTCGATCGCGCACTGGCGGCGCGCGCAGTGCTAATAAAAGCGGGGATGCTGTCAGACCGGATCAGGGCGGTGGCAAAGGGAACCAACGAGATAGCGGCGGGGCCGGCGGATCGGGTGGACGTCACGAAGTAAAGACAGGCCCTTTTCAAAAAGGGCAGCGAACGCCTTGCCACGGCGCGCTCACCTGGTCGCTCTGAGACCGGCCAAGGAACGTAGAAGGTGGCGTGGTCCTACCCGCCACTTGCTGGAACCGTGACGAAGAAATCATGCGTGCCATTCTTGTAGAGTTCGTAGGACGTGCCCGGCACGACCGCACCGTTTACTTCAACGCCTTTGACATAGAGGTTGCGGTCCAGAGCGGCTGACCCGCCCCACGCGTCATTGAGGAAGGACACGGCAATGTCGTGGACGCCGGGACTGAGATTGGCGATCGTGTCAGCCAGTTGGCTCTGACCCAGCGCATTCAGCGCAGTCACTGTCCCAACGCTTCCCGCCATTCCTCCGTCAACCGCCACCGTATATTGCGCGTTCCCGAGATAAGCATCTTCCGCCAGAACCAGCGTGACGGTGCCTGGTGCCGAGGCCGCCGCTCCCAAAGCAAAGGTGACGCTGCCATTCCTGTAGAGCGCGGCCGTCGATGGCGAAGCTGCTTGACCGTCATAGGAGATAGCATTGACATACAAGTTGCGGTCGGTTGCGGATGTGCCGCCCCAGGCATCATTTATGAAGTGAATCGTCGCGCTATGCGCGCCCGCGCTCCAGTTCCCTGAAATCTGAACGTCCTGATAACCGCCGCTGGAATGGGCAGTGTCGGCCGTACGGATGCCGCCTATCTCAACACCGTCCATGAAGACGGTATACTCGGCATTTCCCAGCCAGGCGTCCTCGGACACATGTAGATCCAGCACATCCGCGGGCGGCGGTTCCACAACGGAAGGCGGTGACACCTGCACAACGATTGGGTCAGCGGACAGGTTAAACGCCGCCGAGCTGACATTTGAACTTGTCTGCAGGGCAGACGTGCCTTGCACAGGATCGAAAACGCTCAGCTGCTGAACATTGCCGCCAAACGTGACAGCAACGTTTGCCGCCGGAGGGGTGACATCCGTGCTGCCATTGTAAAGCGTTGCGTTGCCATTCCAGACCACGATGTCGTACGTGCCATCGGATTTCGCGAGAAGCATGGACGAAGCTCCGCTCGGCAATCCGGAGATACCGTAGGCAAGTGTTCCCGGCTGAAACGGTCCCGTTCCGCCATCGTGCAGGATCTTTGCTAGGTTGCTTATATCCGTCGCCGCCGGCTTCGGCGTGCCGTCCATATTGAAGAGGCCGAAACTGTTCTCCTGCGCGGACGAGAACTGTGTGGTGTCCATCAGGTCGTAGAGGAATGTCTTCGAAGCGCCGTCAGCAAAACCGTCCAGAACCGCGTTCGTGTCGATGATGCCTTGGGTATATTGATCGGCCACGCCCCAGGACGAACTTCCGTAGCCAGAGCTCGAAATACCAGCTTCGGTGATCGTGACCGGCTTGCCGGGAGCCGAGGCCTGCGCGGCCGCGATGCCGGCTTGCATGCTGGCCGCGAGTTGCTGCCCGACACCGCCATAGACATGCCAATTGGACGCGCTGACATATTGACCGATGTTGGGCAGGGACGTGACACCGGACGTCGAGGCTGCAATGACCGAGACGCCCTTCAGCGTGGCGTCAGCCGCTACCGCACCCTGCAACTGTGAGTCGTCGAGCGCGCCCCAGCTAATGTTGCCATAGGAGTTCACCCCGTTGAGATTGTAGCTGCTGATATTGTATTCGTTGGCACCTTCCAGGCTCACCACGCTGCCTGGCACTGCAAGCTGAAGGGTGTCGGCCCTGGCCACGTCGTACGCGGCATCGGCCGTTGTCATTGGTGCGGCAACCGGGTTTTCCTGAGTGAGATCGAATTTGATCCCCATCTTTGCCAGTGCGACATATTCGGACAGCGCCCAATTATACGGCGTGCCGTCGCGGATGTTCGAAATGCCGAGATACGACATCTCCGTTTGCACGAGCGCGGTATTTTCCCAGGCGCCGAAGCCGGAATCAATGTGCGCATTCACCCCGATCGAGCTGACGAAGCTCGATGCCGCAACCGCTTGAATGGTAGCAACGGCTGACGCATTGGAGTTTGACAAACCCGGCGGAGAGGCCAAGGCGGCGCCTGCAATACCCGTCATCAAAAATCCTCACAGCTCAAAGGCAGCTTCAATGTAGCGCCGAGTGTATGAGCGAAGTGTGAGCAACTCAGATAACGTACGTTTGCGCAAAACCTTTGATAGTTAACCGTAAAGTGCCATAAAAACGTTAACGAATAGAGCCCGCGACAGCACCGACAAAAGTTTTTTGGTTCTTTTTTTCAAAAAAGAACTCTTCCTTACTCAAAGCGGCTCCCCCGTCACCTTCGCCTCCAGCGCCCGCAACCGCGCCGCCCCGCGCGGCGCCTTCGGATCGATCGCCAGCATCCCCCGCCAGGCCTTCAGCGCGCCCGCATAATCGCCGCGCGCCTCGGCGAATTGCGACAAATCCACCAGCGCCGGAAAACACCGCCTGTCGCGTGACAGCGCCTGCGCCAGGTCCGCCGTCGCCCCCGCCTCATCCCCGTTGGCGAACCGCGCCTCCGCATGCAGCCGCCACAGCAGCGCCAGTTCGGGCTGCAAATCCAGCGCCGCATCCAGGTCGCCAATGGCCGTGCGCGGGTCCTGATGCCCCAGCGACTGCATCGCCCGCTCCTCCAGCAACTGCACGGATGGCGACACCGCCTCACCCCAGGCCAGATTGATCTGACGCTCCAGCGCCGCGGCCTGCTGCTCCGTCCCCGCGCGAGCCAGTTCGTCCAGCAGCGCGTCCGCCCGGTTCGGCGGCGCCGCCGCGCCCAGGAGCCCGGCAAAAGCCGCCAGCACGCCGCGCCACGGCGTCCGCGCGCTACGCATGTGCCGCCGCAGCTTTGCCCAGCCCCGCGGGTTCGGGCCCCCCGGCCATCCAATCCAGCAGTTCCACCGTATGCACCACCGGCACGCCGCCACCTCCCAACTGGGTGATGCAGCCGATATTGCCGGCCGCCACCAGGTCCGGCCGCGTGCGGCTGATATTCTCTAGCTTGCGCTCCCGCAGCCGCCCGGCGATGGCAGGCTGCATGATGTTGTATGTGCCAGCCGAACCGCAGCAGATATGCGGCTCGGCCGGCTCCACAACCGTGAAACCTGCCTTGCGCAACAGCATCTTCGGCGCTTCCGTGACACTTTGCCCATGCTGCAGGCTGCACGCCGCATGATAGGCCACGCGTAGGCCGGGCGCGGCGCGCGCGGGCGCATAGCCGGCGCCGGCCAGGAATTCGGTGACGTCCTTGGCCAGTCCGGAGACGCGTTGCGCGCGGCTGCGGAACGGCTCCGGCTCGGCGCGGGCGATGAAGCCGTAATCTTTCACCGTGGTGCCGCAGCCCGACGTGTTGACGATGATCGCATCAAGCCCCGTGCCCTCGATCTCGGCGCTCCACGCATCCACCGCAGCGCGGATGGTGGTCATGGCGTCAGCGTGGCGGCCCATGTGGTGGGTCAGCGCGCCGCAGCAGTCGATCTTTGGCGCGATGACGACCTCGACACCCATACGGGTAAGCAGGCGGATCGTCGCCTCGTTGATCGACGGCGCCAGCGTCGTTTGCGCGCAGCCGGTCAGCAGCGCCACGCGCGCGCGCCGCGTGCCCACCGCGCGATGCGTCTGCGGCGCCTGCAATGTGCTCGGCGGCGGCAGCCGTGCCGGCGCCAGCGCCAGCATCGCCCGCAGCCGCTGCGCCAGCATAGACTGTCCCG
>CAZZYR010000105.1:0-7547 GCA_964658235.1 uncultured Acetobacteraceae bacterium
TGTCAGCGTGATCACGAACGACGCCGGTTGTCCTGGTACGGCGCCCGCAACAGGCGCAACCTTCATGGAAAAGCCGGGCATCGCCGAGGCCAATGCCGCGTTGGACGTGGTGCTGTTGTCAGCGACACGTGCCTTCGCACCCATCCAGTAGGTCCCCATCCACGTGGTGTGGGTCATGATCGAGGCATGCACGATCAGCGAGGTGACGGCGACGCTGCCGAGCAGCAGCGGCAGGCCCACCGTGGGGTGGACCACGCACCAGATTCTACCTTGGTTCATTCCGGGTGCCTCCTAATGCAGCCAGGGCGAATAGATGTACGCCAGGATGTGGGCGAATACCGCGATGACGAAGAATACGCGGGCGCCGTCGATGATATGCCTGTGCAGTTCCTCGGATTCCGGGATTGTCAGTCCCGTTGGCCAGACCCGATTTGGGTCCTCGTTGATCGTGCTAGCCGTATGACTCATGGGAACGCCTCCCTGCTATGGATACGCTCGTGCTGAACCCGCACGCGGGGTGGTCGCGCTATGCAGGTCGTTGGCAGATCGATCCAAACCCGCATGTTGCGTCGTCAAGGCGGCCGACCCTGGAATTGTGTCCCCGCATGGGAGCGCCCTGCCAATTGTCAACCAAAACTGACACATCAAGTGTCAAGAAGACGTTACGCTTCAATGCGCTGATGTCAACGCGAAAGTGCGAGCCATGCAGAGCGTATGGCTGAAGGTTCGACGACGGTCTGAGTCGACAGGTGAGGAGCCGGGACCCAGCCCGCGGGGCTTAATGCCGAAGGTGAAGGTCAAACAGTACGAGCACGCTCGTCACGAATGAGCACAGCGCCGCGCCGGTAGCCGCCGCGACAACCTGACGGGCCAAAATGTGCTGGTGCACCGTCATCCCGCGCGCCCGGGCCGCGGCTTGCTGCTCCTGATCGTCCAGCCAGCGTATCGCCGCGTGAGCGACCTCGGCATCGTACACGCCACTTGCCAGGTTGCGCCTGACCGCGGCGCGGACCTCCATGTCGAACGAATACCTGACGTCAGGCAGATTTATCGTATACTGGTCCAAGCAAACATTACGTCCGGCAGGACCGCTTGGATGCATACACAGCCGGCGGGAAAGCCCTTCAGGGGCCGTCCCAGGCGGTAACCGGGACCATCACAAACGCGCTGCTGGTGGAGCTGAGCGGGATCGAACCGCTGACCTCCTGAATGCCATTCAGGCGCTCTCCCAACTGAGCTACAGCCCCGCGCCGCGGGAGCGGGCATATAACCGCCAGCCTGAGGGACCGCAAGGGCGCGCCCTGCGTGCCTGGCCGTCGCCTAGACGACGGGCGACAGCACCCAGGGCTCGCCAGGCACGCACCGCAGGACCACGCCGTTATCCGTACGCACCAAGGCGGACAGGCCCATCGCCGACCGTACAGCCCGGAACATCGCGCCATG
Source organism: uncultured Acetobacteraceae bacterium (assembly GCA_964658235.1). Taxonomy (GTDB): domain Bacteria; phylum Pseudomonadota; class Alphaproteobacteria; order Acetobacterales; family Acetobacteraceae; genus BOG-908. Next base: position 1,444 of record CAZZYR010000105.1, read on the forward strand.
CGCCACGATCAGCGCCAGCCCCGGCGGCGCCAGCGCCCTGTTCACCGCGCCCACCACCCGCGTCTGCAACTGCGCGAACGGCTCGCCGCCCGGCGGCGTGAACTTCCCTTCTACCCAGGAGTCGTACCAGCTGCCCATCAGCTTGCCCTCCTGATCGCCGAAGCTGGCTTCCTGCAGATCGGCGTCCGTGGCGAACTCCAGCCCGAGCGCCGCGCCCACGATCTCCGCGGTCTGCCGCGCGCGTCCCAGCGGGGACGCCACGATCCGGCGGACGCTGTGGCCCACCAGCGCCTGGCCCGCCGCTTCCGCCTGGCGCAAACCAGCGGCGTTGAGCGGGATATCCACGCGGCCCTGGCTTAGGCCCTGCGCGTTCCAGTCGGTTTCGCCGTGGCGGAGGAAGAGGAATGCGATTGGGCTTAGCATAAGGAAGGAAGGCCTTCTTTTTTTGAAAAAAAGAAGCAAAAAACTTCTGTCAGGCTGTCGCGGACCAAACGGATAAAAGTTTTTTGGTTCTTTTTTTCAAAAAAGAACTGCTTTCTTCCCTTCATCCCAGCCGCTCAACCAGCCGCGTAATCACACCAGGCAGCTCCACCCCTTCCGCCCGCGCGGAAAACCCCAGCGCCATGCGGTGGCGCATCACCGGCTGCGCCAGCGCCGCCACATCATCCAGGCTTGGCGACAGCCGCCCATCCAGCAGCGCCCGCGCCCGCGTGGCCAGCATCAGGGCCTGCGCGGCCCGAGGACCCGGGCCCCAGGCAACATGGCGGCGCACGCCATCATCATCCGCCGTCTCCGGCCGGGCGCCGCGCACCAGGGCCAGGATGGCGTCAACCACGCTCTCCCCTACCGGCACCCGGCGAACCAGCGCCTGCGCGCGCATGAGGTCTTCGGCCGTCATCACCGGCCGCGCGGCCAGGCTGTCCGCGCCCGTGGTGGCAATCAGCATGGCGCGTTCGTCAGCCAGGTCCGGGTAGCCGATCTCCACCTGCAGCAGAAAGCGGTCCAGCTGCGCTTCCGGCAGGGGATACGTCCCTTCCTGCTCGATCGGGTTCTGTGTCGCTAGAACATGGAACGGCGCCGGCAGCTTGTGCTCGATACCGCCCACGGCCACGCGGCGCTCCTGCATGGCCTGCAAAAGGGCGGACTGGGTGCGCGGACTGGCGCGGTTGATCTCGTCGGCCATCAGCAACTGGCAGAAGATGGGGCCGGGAACAAAGCGGAAGGCGCGGCGGCCTTCCTGGCCTTCCTCGAGCACCTCGCTGCCCGTGATGTCAGCCGGCATCAGGTCCGGGGTGAACTGCACCCGGCGCCTGTCCAGCCCGAGCACAGTGCCCAAAGTCTCCACCAGCAGCGTCTTGCCCAGGCCGGGCACCCCCACCAGCAGCGCGTGGCCACCGGACAGCAGCGCCACCAGGGTCTGTTCGACGACATCGGACTGACCCAGGATGACCCGGCCGATCTCCTTGCGGGCCGCGGCAACACTGGCGGCAAGGCGGTCCGCATCCGCGATCAATGTGTCCTGCAACGCAAAATCCTCGGCAAGGTGGGTAAGCTCGGAGAAGCAAGGCAAGGAAGCCGTCACAGCCAGTGTGGCCGCATGCGGCCATCCTGCAACCCGGGCGAACAATGCGTCCAGTCCGCGAAATTGCCGTGTCCAGGACAGGCCAGGGTATTACAACCGCGCCATCATCGTCCCTATATGCGGATCATGCGCTGCCCCAGCCCCTTAGCATCCAAGCTGCCGCACGATGAATAATGCTCTCCGCGCCCCAGAAGCACTGACCATCCGGTCCGCTGGCGTTTGTGACCGGGCATCGCAGCCGCGCCCCGCGCGCGTCAGGCACGAGTGCGGCGACATGCCGTTTCTGGTGCAGCGGGACGGCACCTGGCTGTACCGCGGCAGCCCGATTGGCCGGAAGGAACTTGTCTGCCTGTTTTCCAGCGTTCTCATGCGGGATGCTGCCGGCGACTACTGGCTGGAGACGCCGGTGGAACGCGGGCGCATCCAGGTGGAGGATACGCCCTGGATCGCCGTGGAGATGGAGTGGCGAAAGTGCGGTAGCGGCCGAAACCAATGCCTGTCCTTCCGCACTAACGTGGACCAGGTGGTCACGGCCGGCCCGGACCATCCCCTGCGCGTGGCTCACAACGCGCTGACCTGCGAGCCGATGCCCTACATCCACATCCGCAACGGCCAAGGCAGCCGCCCGCTGGAGGCGCGCATCGCCCGCTCGGTGTATTACGAATTGGTCGCCGTGGCGGTGCCCGGCATGGTTGACGGCCAGCAGAAGCTGGGCGTGTGGAGCTGCGGCATCTTCTTCCCGCTTGGCGACCTGCCTGCGGAGGTTGACGGTCCAGGCGAGGTTTGATCCCGCGACTGTAGTGCGCCTGTGTCTCCGAATCTCATGCCACTGAACCTGCTTGACTGACGACGAACTGCGCGCGCGGCTGACCGGGCCGGATCCTCTCGATCCCGCGGTGGATCTGACGGAAGTGACTGGCCTGCAAGCGGGTGCCTTGATCCCCGCCGCGGTCCTTGTCGGCGTCGCCAGCGGCCCAGCGTCCGGGGTCCTGCTGACCCGGCGCACCGCGCATCTCCGCCAGCACTCGGGACAGGTCAGTTTTCCAGGCGGCCGGATCGATCCAGGCGATGCAAGCCCGGAAGCCGCCGCGCTGCGGGAAGCACATGAAGAAGTGGGACTGGACCCAAGCCACGCCGAAGTCCTTGGCCGGTTGCGCGACTATGCCACCGGCACCGGGTATCGCGTCACGCCGGTGCTTGCTTTGCTCTCACCCGGCTATGTCACCAATGCGTCCGCGCATGAAGTGGCGGACATCTTCCACCTGCCGCTGGCGGTGCTGCTGGATCCCGCGGCGCCGGAGCGGCGCAGCGCAATTTTCCGCGGGAGCATGCGGCATTTCTGGGTTTGGCCGCATCCGGAGCAATATATCTGGGGGGCCACGGCGGCCATCCTGGTGCACCTCGCGCGGCGACTGAGACAAGAGGTCTAAGCAAGGCTTCTTTTTTTCGAAAAAGAAGCAAAAAACTTTTGTCAGTGCTGTCGCGGACCAAACGGATAAAAGTTTTTTGGTTTTTTTTCAAAAAAGAACGCTTGCCTTGCTTTCCTCCCACGCTAGCCTCCGGCTCCAAATCAATCGGATGTCTCCATGCAGCGCAACGTTCTCCTGGCCGGATGCGCCGTGGTGGTGGTCATCGCCGGCGCTTTGGCACTGCGTAGCATTACCCGCCACGAAGCTGGGGCGGTGCTGGATCACGGCGTGGACCAGCTTCTGGCTAACCTGCCGCCCGGATACACGGTCAGGCATGGCGCCACCGACTATAATCCGCTGACCGGCAGCGCCACTGTGCACGATCTGGCGGTCACGCGGCAGGACGGCGCGGCCTGGACCGCGGGCAGCCTGACGGTTTCTGGCGCGGATGCCCGCGCATTGCAGGACGTGTTCGATCCCAACGCCTATCCCAACGGCCGCCCAGCCTGGACGGACCGCCGGCTGCTGATTGCCGACATCGACGCAACCAACGTGCATGCGAATATCCCTGGCCCCCGGCCGACCGAACTCGCGGCGGACCGGCTCACCTGGCACCGGCTGAGCGGCCATCCGTTTGCCGTCCCGCCCACGCCGGAAAACCGAGCAACCAAGCAATTCGGCGCGGATGCCGCGCTAGCCTTCGCCCTGGACAGCGAAACCGCGCGCGGCCTGGTGCTGACCAGCGGTGGGATCGCCCCGGCGAAACTGACGATCGGATCCGCGGAAATTACCGATTACGATGCCGGCAAACTCGCCGTCGCGGCCCTCAAGTCGATCGCCATCGATGGCCAGGCAAAGGCGGGTGGCGCGCCCGTGCATCTGACAATCGATGGCGTGGACGTTAAGAATTCGGACGCGCGGGGGCTGCTGCGCGCCATCCAGCGCGACGGCCGCACGGATTCGGCCGCGCTCGCCAGCTTCAGCTATGGCGCGGCGGATCTGACCGGACTGGCGATCCAGGTTCCCGCCGGCCCCGCCATCAGCCTGCACGATATCCATGCCGAGCAAAGTGCCGCGGACAGTTCCGGCGCACGTAAGGGCGTGGGCGCGCTGCACGGCCTGACGCTGGCGCTTGGAGAAACCGCCGTTCCACCCGCAGCCGCGCCCGGCCTGGCGGCATTCGGGATGACGACGCTGACCCTGGATGTGGATGCCACCAGCCATGGTTCCACATCCCAGCATACCGCCGATCTGGCGGAGGATGTGAAGCTGCATGATCTGGGTGTTCTGCATCTGACAGGCAGCTTTTCAGGCTACGACGCCTCGGCTGCCGTCCAGGGCGCCCCGATGGCGCCGTTTCTCGCCACCACCATTGAGCGGGCCAGCATCGTCTGGGAAGATGCCAGCCTAACCGACCGCCTGTTCAAGGTCGCGGCGGTCCAGATGCACGCCACGCCAGAGGTGGTCCGCGCGCAACTTGCAATGCCCATCGTGGCACTCGGCGTCATGCTGCCGGATCAGCCGGACGCGGCGGACCAGGTGACCGCGTTTCTCAACCATCCCGGCAAGCTAACCATCACCATCAACCCGCCGCAGCCGGTCACTGTCGCCCAGGTCGCCCAGGCGCCTGCCACGCAGCGCGCCCATCTTCTCGGCGTCCATATCACCGCCAACTGAGGCCGCTCCTGGTTTGACAGCTCAAAGAGCCGCACCTTATCTGCGGCAACAAAACGTCCAGCCCTAACCAGTGCGGTGAACCGATGAAGCTCCTAGTCCCCGTCAAGCGGGTGGTCGATTACAACGTGAAGGTCCGGGTGAAGTCCGACCAGACCGGCGTGGAACTCGCCGGCGTGAAGATGGCGATGAACCCGTTCGACGAGATCGCCATCGAGGAAGCCGTCCGCCTGAAGGAAAAGGGCGTCGCCACCGAGATCGTGGCGATTTCCATCGGCGTGGCCGCCTGCCAGGAAACCCTGCGCACCGCGCTGGCCATGGGCGCGGACCGCGGCGTCCTTGTGGAGACCGATGTCTCGCCGGAGCCGCTGGCGGTGGCGAAGATGCTCAAGGCCATCGCGGACAAGGAGCAGCCGCGCCTGATCATCCTGGGCAAGCAGGCGATCGATGACGACATGAACGCCACCGGCCAGATGCTTGCCGCCCTGCTCGGCTGGCCGCAAGGCACGTTCGCCAGCAAGGTGGAGATCGACGGCGACACGGCCACGATCACGCGGGAAGTGGATGGCGGCCTGGAGACCGTGGCGCTGACCCTGCCGGCGATCGTCACAGCCGATCTGCGATTGAACGAGCCGCGCTACGCCAGCCTGCCGAACATCATGAAGGCCCGGAAGAAGCCGATCGAGACGATCAAGCCGGCCGATTTGGGCGTGGACCCCGCACCGCGGCTGACAACGCTAAAAGTTGTGGAGCCTGCCAAGCGCCAGGCTGGCAAGAAGGTTGGATCGGTTGCGGAGCTCGTAGAGAAGCTGCGTAACGAGGCCAAGGTGATCTAAGAGTTCTTTTTTGAAAAAAAGAACCAAAAAACTTTTATCCGTGCTGTCGCGGACTCCATAGACAAAAGTTTTTTGCTTCTTTTCTTCAGAAAAGAAGGCCTTCCTTTCTTAGGGAATTCAAACATGAGCGTCCTCGTCCTCATCGACCACGAAAACGGCCTCCTCAAGCAGCCGTCCCGCAGCGCCGTCGCCGCAGCCGTCAAACTGGGTGACGTGCACGCCCTCGTGGTCGGCCAGAACGTCGGCCCCGCAGCCGAAGCCGCCGCCAAGCTTCCCGGCGTGGCCAAGGTGCTGCGCGCAGATGCCGCCGGCTACGAGCATGCCCTGGCCGAACCGCTGGCCGCACTCCTGGTGGCACTCGCACCCGGCTATACCCATCTGCTCTCAGCCTCCACCGCCACCGGCAAGAACGTGATGCCGCGCGTGGCCGCGTTGCTGGACGTGCAGCCCATCAGTGACATCGCGGCGGTTGAAGATGCTGACACCTTCGTGCGCCCGATCTACGCCGGCAACGCCATGGCCACCGTGCGCAGCTCGGACAAGATCAAGGTGATCACCGTGCGCGCCGCCAGCTTCGATCCGGTGCCGGCTGAAGGCGTCTCG
>CAZZYR010000106.1:0-3582 GCA_964658235.1 uncultured Acetobacteraceae bacterium
CAGATCGTCTTCCAGGCTCAGGAAGAACCGGCTCGCGCCGGGATCGCCCTGCCGGCCTGAGCGGCCGCGCAGCTGATTGTCGATGCGCCGGCTTTCATGCCGCTCCGTGCCGATCACCAGCAGCCCACCGGCCGCCTTTACACGCTCATGAAATCCCGGGATCTCCGCGCGGATTTCCGCCTCCCGCGCGTCGCGCGCCTCGCCTTCCGGCAGGACATGCGCCTCCTGCCGCAGCCGCATGTCCAGATTGCCGCCCAATTTGATGTCCGTGCCGCGGCCGGCCATGTTGGTTGCAATCGTCACGCGCCCCGGCGCCCCCGCCTGTGCAATGATTGTCGCCTCCTGCTCATGGAAACGCGCATTCAGCACCGCATGCGGGATTTGCCGGGCCTTCAAGATCTCGCTCAGGATCTCGCTCTTCTCGATGCTCACCGTGCCCACCAGCACCGGCTGCTCGCGCTTGCGCGCCTCCTCGATCAGCCCCGCCACCGCATTGTATTTCTCGCCGGCGGTGCGATACACCTCGTCATCTCCATCGTCGCGGATAACCTTCACATTCGTCGGTATCTCCACCACGGACAGTTTATAAATCTCGGCGAATTCGTCCGCCTCCGTCATCGCCGTGCCCGTCATGCCGGCCAGCTTCGGGAACAGCCGGAAATAGTTCTGGAACGTGATGGAGGCCAGCGTCTGGTTCTCTTGCTGCACCGTCACGTATTCCTTGGCTTCCAGCGCCTGGTGCAGCCCCTCGGAAAACCGCCGCCCCTCCATCATGCGCCCGGTGAACTCATCGATGATGATCACCTTGTCGTCCCGCACGATGTAATCCACGTCCCGCGCAAACAGGCTGTGCGCGCGTAGGGATTGCTGCACATGATGCACCACGCTGACATTGAAGATGTCATACATGTTGCCTTCGGTGATGATCCCAGCCGTGCGTAGCATGTCCTCGACGCGCTCGTTGCCGGCCTCCGTCAGATGCACGGACTTCGCCTTCTCGTCCTTCTCGAACGTCGCCGGATCCTTCACCAGCTCCAGCACCACCAAGTTCACGGACCGGTACAGATCGGACGAATCTTCCGCCGGCCCGGAGATGATCAGCGGTGTCCGCGCCTCGTCGATAAGAATACTGTCCACTTCGTCCACGATCGCGTAGCTGAACGGCCGCTGGACCATGTCCTCCAGCCTATACTTCATGTTGTCGCGCAGGTAGTCGAAGCCGAACTCGTTATTCGTCCCATACGTCACGTCGCACGCATACGCCGCGCGCCGCTGGTCATCCATCAGCCCGTGCACGATCACGCCGGTGGAGAGGCCCAGAAACGCGTAAAGGCGGCCCATTTCCTCGCTGTCGCGCGTAGCCAGATAGTCGTTCACGGTCACCACATGCACGCCGCGGCCGGTCAGCGCGTTCAGATACACAGGCAGCGTCGCCACCAGCGTTTTGCCCTCGCCGGTCTTCATCTCGGCAATCTTGCCGTCATGCAGCACCATGCCGCCCACCAGCTGCACATCGAAATGCCGCATCCCCAGCACCCGCCGGCTCGCCTCCCGCACCACGGAAAACGCCTCCGGCAGCAGGCCGTCCAGGGTCTCGCCCCCCGCTAGGCGCTGCCGGAATTCCACCGTCTTGGCCGCCAGCGCCGCATCGTCCAGCGCGGCCGTGGCCGCCTCATGCACGTTGATGCGCGGCACACGCTGCTGATAGGCCTTCAGCGAACGGTCATTCGACGTGCCGAAAACGGCGCGGGCTATGGCGGAGAACATATCGGGCAGATAGGCGGCGCGGGGGGTGGGGTCAACAGAAGGGGCGCATCAGAAGCTGGGCGTGCGCAGCCGCGCTTGGCAACGCGCACACCCTCAACTCTCGTTTTGCCACATTCCCGCACAGATGGCATTCTCCCCCAGCCGTGATCTCGCCTTCCAAAGCGGTTCGCCAGCGCCGAAGGGATGGGAATGAATTCGAGCCCGAAAAAATCCGGTCTCCGGCAGTTCGCCGGCCTTCCCGCGCCCCCGCCGCCCCCCGCGCCGCCTGCCGCGGCGCCAAAACTTGTCGCCACCCCGCAGATCATGAACTTCACCGCTGGCCTGTACAGCATCGAAATCGCGCCCCAGCCCGTGGTGGTCGGGCCGGAGGGCCTCGCCGCCCCATGCATCCGCCTGGACCGCCTGCGCCCGTCCCCCGCCCATGCCGCCGCCTTCATCTCCACGCTGGCTGAGACGGACCTGCTGGCCCCGAACGGCCCGCCCGCCTTCGTCCGCATCACCGGCGAGGGCACTGTGCCCGTGCTGCTGACCGTCTACAGCCTGGAGAACATGCCCAACCCGGAACTGCGCATCCGCCTCCTCACGCAGGACGCGGCACCGCAGCTCCCGCCGACCGCCGAACCAGCCCTCCCGCCCCCCGGTCCGGCCGCCGCCAAATCCGTCCTACTGGTCCACGTGGAACGGCAGGGTGACACGTCCGTGCCCGCCGGCGCCTGGGGCGGCACGCCGGGCAGCGGCCACGCCATCGAGGGCTTCGCCGTCCGCCCGCCGGACTCGCTCCCGCCGGACAGCGTGGAATACCAGGGCGCGCTCGGCCTGGAATGGGACACACCCTGGTTCCGCCCGGACGAATTCTGCGGCAGCCGCGGCATGATGCTGCCCCTGATCGGCCTGCGCATCCGCGTCACAGGCGAGCCCGCCGCCCACACCATCCGCCGCTATTGGGCCAGCTTCGTCGGCCACGGCGAGCGCGGACCCTTCGCCCAGGGCGCCCTCTGCGCCTGCGACGGCGCCCCCCTGGAAGCCCTGCGCATCGAGTTCACCCCGCCTGACGCCGCGCCGACACCCCAGCCGAAACGCCGCGGCCTCCTTGCGCCCCGAACTTGACCACCGCCGGGGCCACCAAGCCGGACCCCACAGCCGCCGAACCCACCTTCGGCGGCTACCCCGAATTCCGGCGCCAAAAGGGCGGCCCCGGCCGTAGCTGAAGCGTGCCAAGCCTTGCCGGCCCGCGTTCCAGCCTGTCAAGCAGGCGCCAAGTGCAACGAAACTTGCCACACGACTAAATAATTTCGTTGCCGTCGCAGATTTTGCATTGCACAAACGGCACGATCCCTCTACGCAACATAAACCAAAGGCTTACATGCAGTTGTGTGACCTTGGCCCGGGAGTTCGACAATGCAGGTGACTGTCACAGGCGGAGTGGGCAACGGCCCTGCCATTCTGCAGTATTCAGCCACCGACATCGCCGAGAAAACTGCAACCGCCCTCGCAACCACAATAGACAACACCTATGGCCGCGCGATCTACTACAATCCCAGCCGTCCGCCCGCCACGCCAAGCGCAGGTTATCTGATAGTCACCACAAATGTTGCCGCCCACGTCATCAACGCGCAAGGCTTCGGCGCAATCGTCGATGAAAACACGGGCGGCGGCAGCACGGTGAAGGGCGGCGGCAACGCGGCCGGCCAAATCGTTCTCGCCAGCAATGGCGGCCTGACATTCTCCGCCACGTCCGGTGCCACCACCGTGGTCGCCGGCGGCGGCGCGAACCGCATCACCTTCGCCGGGGACACCGGCACCTCCGCCGCGTAC
>CAZZYR010000106.1:3592-7511 GCA_964658235.1 uncultured Acetobacteraceae bacterium
GACACCATTACCGGCGGCGACGGGCAGACAACCATCTCTGCCGGCGCTGGCAACAACCGGATCATCCTGGGCCACGGCGCGTCGATGGTCCTGGTCACCGGCACGGATGCCATCTCCCTCGGCGCCGGCAAGGACACGATCGACGTCACCCCGCTCGGCCACGCGCTCGTGCTCGGCGCCACCTCCGTTGCCGGCAGCGGATATTCGCTCACCTTCGTGGGCGGCACCGGCACCACCGCCAGCACCGTGCTCGGCGGCGCGGGCAGCTACAACATCCATGCCGGCGCGGGTGGCGGCCTGTTCACCGGCGGCTCCGCCGGCAACAACATGATTGTCGGCAGCACAGGCGCCGTCACCATCACCGGCGGCGGCGCCGGTGACACGCTGCGCGGTGGCACCGCCTCGGACCTCATCAAGGCAGCACACGGCAACGAAACCCTGTTCGGCGGCGCCGGCAACAATACATTCGATCTGCAGGTCCACACCGTCGCGAACCAGGGCGGCACCACCACCACCGACGTGATCAACGACTTCAACCTCAACGACAAGCTCAATGTCGGTGGCACGCTCGCCATCAATTACGCCATCAACACGTATCAGATGACCGCCGCAGGTGGATATTTCTATCTCGAGGATGGTACCAAGGTCGTGCTCCAGGGGTTCCACACGAAGATCAATGCCACGGACTTCAAACATTGATTTGACGTCCGAGCCACTCAGAAAAAATCAAGCTGCCGCCTCGTCCCCCCGCCACTGGCCAATCCTCGCAGGCGGCCGCCGCCATTCAGGCGGTCGAACAGGGATTGGCGCTGCTGGATGCGCAAAACCAGCGCGCCGCGCTGCCCTGGTTCGAACGCGCCCATCGCCTGGCGCCGGACGATCCCGTCGTCCTCTTCCTCCTTGCCTCCACGCTCTCCGCGCTTGATGCAACGCGGTCGCTGCATCTGCTGGAGCAGCTCCTTGCCCGGCACCCAACGTATCGTAGCGCCCACATCTCCCGCGCCGCCCTGCTCGAAAGCCTGAACCGAATTGCCGAGGCCAGCGAAGCGATCGACCGCATCCTGACCACGATGGCCGTCCCCCAGGACGCGGTCTTCCACGCTTTGGCCGGCAGGATCGCAAACGCAGCCGGCTGCGCCGGATGGCTGGGACTCACCGGATGCGGCCGTGTGCTCGGCACGCTCTCGCCGTTGCATCTGGAAGCTGACGGCGCCCGAATCGCCGTCTCCCGCACCCCCGCAAGGCGTCTGCCGGATGGCTGGCGCCGCCACGCCATCCTCCAGGCCCGCGCCAAACCCGGCCGCATCCTCGGTGGCCGCATAGACATCGCCGCAATCACCCGAGTCGAAGGCGCGCTCAGCTTGGAACCGGACGGCACCCTCGCAGGGTGGGCCTTCGCGCCAAACGATCCCGACGCGATTCTCGCCGCCGATTTATCCACTGGCCACGGCACCGCCCCCTTCATGACCATCGCAATGTCCAGCGAGGTCCCGCCAGTCGCCGGCAGCGACGGCATCATGCAGCCAAGCGGCTTCCGCACCAGCCTGCCGGACACGGTCCTGACACAACCGATTCATGTCAGCGTCCGCGGCCACGAACTGCTTGGCAGCCCGTGGCGCGCCTGGCCCGCCGTCATGTCCGCCCACCGCCAAACTCACCGCAATCCTACAGCTAAAATCCCGTGGAAGCCGATACCGCCCCGCGCCGGCATAGACGTCATCATCCCGCTCTACAAAGGCGCGGCCCATTTCCACGCCTGCCTCGCCAGCCTCGCCGCCAACCGCGATCCCACCATCCGGATCGTCTGCGTGGATGACGCGATCGCAGATCCCGCCTTGCAGGATCTCGCAACCGAAGCGGCGGCAAGCGGTGACATCATCCTCCTGCGCCACGCCCGCAACCGCGGCTTTCCGGCCGCCATCAACACGGCGCTGGATTTTGCCGGAACACGGGACGTCATCCTCCTCAACAGCGACACCCTCCTGCCGCCCGGCGCTCTCACAAGACTTGCTGATGCAGCCTATGCGGACGCCAACACCGGGACCGTCACGCCCCTTACCACGGACGGCACCATCACCACCTGCCTGGCACCCGGACTGGCCGAGCCGATGCCTGGCATGGATCAACTGCTGCAGCGGGACCGCGCCGCCGCCCGCGCCAATCCATCCGTCCGCGTTGAAATACCCACCTGCGTCGGTTTCTGCGTCTTCATCCGGCACGATTGCCGTGCGGAGACCGGCACGTTGCAGGACACAATTTTCGCGCAAGGCTACTGCGAGGAAAATGACTTTTCCCTACGCGCCACCGCGCTCGGATGGCGCCACGTCGCGGCGTGCGACGTCGTCGTTGCCCATGCCGGCGGCCGCTCCTTCGGTCCGGCCCGCCACGCGCTCCTCGCACGCAACCTTGATATCCTCAACCGACTATATCCAGCCTATGCCGCGCGGCTTGCTGCTTTCATCGAAGCCGACTCCTTGCGCCCCATCCGCGCCGCATTGGCCCGCGCGCTTTGGTCCACCGGCATCAAGCCGTCCGCCACCATTCTGGTCACCCACAACCACGGCGGCGGCGTGGAGCGCCACGTGCGCGCCCGCATCGCAGCAATCCAGGCGGCCGGCATGCGGGCGATCGTGATCCGCCCAGAACGGAACTACGCAGTCTCCGATGGCACGGAGCCTGCCAACCCCGCGCTGACCTTCGATACGTCCGAGGCGCTCGCCACCTTCCTTCGCGCGGACACACCCACAGCGGTCGAATGCCACCACCTCGCCTATCACCACGCCGGTATCGAAAATCTCGCAAACCTCCTGTCAATCCCGCAGGACATCGTCGTCCATGATTTCGCGGCCATCTGTCCGCAGATCACGCTGTGCAGCACGTCTGGCCGCTATTGCGGCGAGCCGCTGGATCCCCAGGACTGCACCTATTGCGTCGAAGACCTGGGCTCCGCCTTTGATTTTGCCGGATCGGTGGAGGATTTGCGCCACGCTCAGCGAACGATGTTCGCCATGGCACGCAGCATTTCCGCGCCGAGCCAGGACACCGCCACCCGATTGCGCCGCTACATGCCCAATTGCCACATCACTGTGTCACCGCCGGAAGATGACACGATGCCGGCCAGCATCGCGCGCCGCAAACTGCCACGCAAACCCGGCACGCCGATCACCGTCGCCGTCGTCGGCGCGCTGGGCATCAACAAAGGCTACAACATTCTGCTCGCCTGCGCCCGAGATGCGGAACGGCGCGGCCTGAACCTGCACTTCCACATCGTCGGCCACACCATCGACGACAGCCGCCTGCTGGCAACCGGCCACGCCTTCGTGTCCGGCCCGTTCCAGGAAGGTGAGGCGCAAGCCATCCTGGCCGACGCGCGCCCGCATGTTGGCTTCCTGCCGTCCGTCTGGCCGGAAACCTGGTGCTACGCGCTGTCGGAGCTGTGGCGCGCCAGGCTGCACGTCTTGGCTTTCGCCATCGGCAACCAAGCGGACCGCATCCGCGCAACCGCCGCTGGAACGCTACTGCCACTCAACGCGCCGCCCCAGTTGATCAACCATACGCTCATGGATGAGGCGCGCGGTGTGGGGGGTAAGTAAGGCAAAGGGCTTCGAGAGCAGCACGCTCTCGCGTCACGCCCCTCGCCTTGCCTTTTATTAACGCCCCGCACCCGTTGCCGCCTATGTCCGATTGCCCCATAAGGCCGCCGCCCCCTCATGAGGTTCCCATGCGCCTGCTGACCCTGACCACGGCATTGACCGTGCTTTCCACCGTGGCCCTGGCCCAGGCGCCCAAGGCCCCCCCGGCCCCGGCCGCGAAGGCCCCAGCGCCGCCGATTTCGTCAATGGCGCCGACGAAGCGGAGATCGCCGACGTGATTTTCCGCTACGCCGAAGAGCGGCAATCGCGGCGCATCGCCCGCGCCA
>CAZZYR010000107.1:0-5423 GCA_964658235.1 uncultured Acetobacteraceae bacterium
AAGGAACCCGCCGCGTCACGACAAACTCCCCTTGCCGCCGGCATCCGGTTCGTTGACAAGCAGCCTACTGCGGCGCTACTGCGGCGCCGGCCGGAGGGGTGCCCGAGTGGCTAAAGGGGGCGGACTGTAAATCCGCTGGCTTCGCCTACGTTGGTTCGAATCCAACCCCCTCCACCAACCACCTGTCGCACCAGGCGATCAGCGGCGCCCCTGCGCCACATTCAGCCGCGCGCCCAGCGCAGCCACGCCCCAATCCGTCGCCTTGCCGCACAGTGCGAACAGCAGGATCGCCCCCAGAACGCGCTCCGGCCGCCCGGTCTGCTCGGCATCCATCAACAGAAACCCCAGCCCGTCGCTCGCCCCCATCAACTCCGCCGCCGCCACGAACATCCAAGCCAGCCCAAGCCCCGTCCGCAGCCCGACCACGTAAGACGGCAGGCTCGCCGGCAGCAGGATATGAACCACGCGCTGCAGCGGCGTCAGCGTCAGCACCTGACCCACCTCCACCATCTTGCGGTCCACGTTCGCAATGCCCGCCATCAGGTTCAAATACACCGGGAAAAACGCCCCCAGCGCGATCAGATAGATCTTCGAGCCCTCGAAAATCCCGAACCACAAAATGAACGGCGGCACCCACGCAATCGACGGCACGCTCCGCAGCGCCTGCACGGTGGGATCAAGCAGCCGCCGCGCCGCGATCGATCCCCCGGTGACCGCCCCCAGCACCGTCCCAAACCCCGCGCCAAGGCAAAACCCCAGTGCCAGCCTCCGAAGACTGGCAATCAAATTGCCGACCAGCTCGCCGCTGCGTGCCATCTCCACCAGCGCGCGCAACACGGTGGCCGGCGCGGGCAGCAGGTCTTGCGGGATGCGGGTGCCGGCGGCTTGCCAGGCGACCAGAACTAAAAGTGGAACGATTAGGCCAAGGAAAGGAAGGCCTTCTTTTTTGAAAAAAAGAAGCAAAAAACTTTTATCAGGTGAGTCCGCGTCAGCACTGACAGAAGTTTTTTGGTTCTTTTTTTCAAAAAAGAACTGCTTGCCTTTACTGAGCTGCAACACTGGCATCAAACAAACTCGCCAATGCCTGATCCAGATCCGCCCCCGCCGTCAGGCTGCCGCTCGCCTTCAAGATCGGCGCCGCCGCCGCAATCTGCGCCCGCGTCCCCGCATCCACCTGCGAATTCCCAAGATCCACCCGGCCAAGTTCGCGCGCCGCCACGTCCGGCGGCAACTTCGCCGCCGCACTCAGGATCGTCACCACGCCCTGCGGATTGGCCTGCGCCCAGGCTCGCGCACGCTCATACGCCGCCAGAACGTGGCGGACCAGGTCCGGCTGCTGGGCCAGCACGTCATCGCGCACCAGCAACGTGCCGGGGCTGTTGAACGCGCGGTTGCGATAAAACAGCACGTCGTGGTGCTGCAGTTCCGCCTGCGCCATGAACGGATCCAGCCCCGCCCACGCATCCACGTCCCCGCGGTCCAGCGCCAGGCGCCCGTCCTGATGCTGCAGCGGCACCAGCGTGATGTCCGAACGGCCCAGCTTCACCGTCGCCAGCGCGCGCAGCAGCAGGATCCCCGGGTCAGTCCCAGGCGTCGCCGCCACGCGCTTGCCCTTCAGGTCCGCCAAGCTGGAAATGCCGCTGCCCGGCCGCGTGACCAAGGCCGACCATTCCGGCCGCGAATACACATAGGCCACCTTCGCCGGCGTTCCGTTCGCCCGGCCCAGCAGCGCCGCCGCACCGGCCGTGGAGCCGATATCTAAGGACCGACCGCGCAGATACTCCAGCGCCTTGTTGCTGCCCGCGCTGAACACCCATTGCACCGTCACGTTCGGGCCAACCGAATCTTCCAGCCAATGCTTGTCCTTCAGCACCAGGCTGAGCGGATTGTAATAGGCATAATCGACACGCAGGGTCTGCGGCGCCCCCGCGCGCGCACCGGGCGCGTAGGCGATCCCGGCGGACACCACCGCGAGCATGATGCGGAGTGCCGCCCTGCCGTGTTTCAAAACTGAATCGATCATCGGCAGCCGGCTCCAGAAAAGCACGACCTGGATATGGCCACATATCCTACCAATCCACAATGATATAACCCGCCCGCCGAGCCGGCCTCAGTGCTCCAGCAGCGCCGCCAGGATGGCGCGCCGCAATGCCGTCACCTCCGGCGCGCTGCGGTCCCGCGGCCGGGGCTGGGGCACCGCCTCGATCGCGCTGATCCGGCCGGGGCGGGGCGACATGATCACCACCCGGTCCGCCAGCACCACCGCCTCCTCCACATCGTGCGTCACCAGAAGCATGGTGGTGTGCCCCGCCCGCCAGATGCGCTCCAGTTCCGTTTGCATGCGCAGGCGTGTCAGCGCGTCCAGCGCGCCGAACGGCTCGTCTAGCAGCAGAATGCCCGGCCTGGCCACCAGCCCGCGCGCGATGGCCACGCGCTGCGCCATGCCGCCGGACAATTGCGCGGGCAAGGCGGCCGCAAAGGCGCCCAGCCCCACCAGCTCAAGGTGTTCGGCCACCAGAAGCCGCTTTGCCGTCGCATCCATCGGCGCATTGCGCAAGGCCAGCGCCACGTTCTGCGCCGCGGTCAGCCACGGCAGCAGCCGCGGCTCCTGGAACACCAGCCCCCTGTCCAGCCCCGTCCCGGACACCAGCCGCCCGCCAGCCTGGATCCGCCCGCCATCCGGCTGCTCCAGCCCGGCAATCATCCTCAACAGTGTTGATTTCCCGCACCCGCTGGCGCCCACAATGGCCACGAAGGAACCGGCCGCCACCTCCAGCGACACATCCTGCACCGCCGCGAACCGGCCCATGCCGGCATCGAAACTTTTGCATACATGAGAAAGAAGCAGGCCGGCGGTGCGGTCCGGTGCATCGTCCATGGATGGGTGTGTTGTGGAAGCGTCAGGCATGGCCGGCATCTCCGTCGCCCGCCGTGGCGCACGCGCGTCCACCCTGCACAAGCATGCGCGCCGTTGCCTGGCAACACCAAAAGCGCCCTCGCGCACACGTGCTTTCGCCGTTGTTGATCGCAGCCCTGGCGCCATGCATCAACAACCGCGTGCCTGTTTGTCCGCCCTCCGTGCGGTGTGCCGCTTGATCAGCTTCGCCGTCACCGGCCTGGAGCACAGCGGCACCACGCTCATCTCGGACCTTTTCCGCCAAATGCCCGGCGTCGACGCCGGCTTCGAGGTCGGCGTGCTCCTCGCCGCCTCGCCCCGCGACTTCCTGGCGCTGGATGTCTACACGGAAATCGTCCGCTGGGGCTGGGGCGTGGACCAGGCCGCGCTGGAGCAATGCTGCGACACGGATGACTTCGCCACCTTCTACGAACGCCTCTTCGCCGCCGCCACCGTGCTCAAGCCCGGCACCACCCGCATCTTCGATAAGACTCCGCGCTACCTCCTTGAACTGGACACCTGCATGCAGAAGGTGGACGTGCCGTTCATCGTCGCCTTCAAGGACCCGCGCGCCTCCGTCTTCTCGGACTGGCGCCGCGCTGGCGCGCCAAACTTTCTGCCCTGGTTCTACGCCTATGCCCGCGCCAAACTCACTTACACCGCTTCCATGTATGCGCACTATTGCCGCGTGCGGGACACGCGTGATCCGCGAATCTGCCTGGTCCGCCTGGAAGACCTTTGCGCGCACACCCACGAAACCTGCGCCCGCATGTGGGCGCATGTTGGCCTGGACTACAATCCGGCCTATGCCACCATCGCCTGCTCGCGCTACGAAAACACCCGTCCCGGCGGCGTCTCGGCCGACGTCGCCTTCGAATACCGCACCCATTTTGACGCGCCCACCCAGGCCTACATCGCCCGCGTGTTCCGCGCGTTCGACGACTGGTTTTACGACTGACCGCGCCTTGGAGAGCCCGCCATGACCCAGCCCTCGCCGCATGAATGGCTCCATCCCAGGCTGGCCGCCCTGATGGACGAAGCCCAGCAGGCCGGCATCGCGCGCGACGTGTCCGTGGCCGTCATCACGGACCTGGTCAACGGCAAACTCGCCAGCCCCACGCCCACCCCGGCCGAAAAAGGCCTGGCCGACGAAGGCTGGAACCAGGACATCGGCGAACCCCTCACCGCCGTCAACGGCCCGCCGGACACCGCGCCGGACCAATCATCAGGCGAATCTGTCCCGAACCCGCTGGGCCACGTGGGGTATCGAGGCTACTGAATTGCCCAACGCGGTCCTGGAAACACCGCCGCGCCGCCAGCAGGCCGCATGGCCGCACCGCGCGGCCTGGATCAGTCTGCTTGCCGGCGGCCTAGTGATCGGCGCCGGCAATTTCCTCTTCCCCTATCTGTCCAACCGGGACGGCCTGCTCGGCTGGACAGTTTGCTTCGCGCTTCCGTTGTCGGCGTGGATGGCGTGGCTCGCCGCATCGCCACGTGCCCGCGCGGGGCATCTGACGTATCTTGCCCTGTTCACGCTCCTGGCCACACTTGCCGTCTCCGCCGCCGCGCAAAGCTGGTGGCCCAACTCGGCCGACGAATACGGCTATGTCTTCCTCGCCCGGACCTTGCTGCATGGCCGGCTGTGGAACCCCCCACCACCCGCGCCGGAAATCTTCGAAATCGCCTGGACCTATGTGCGCCAGGGCAAATGGTTCTCCCAATATCCCCCCGCCTGGCCCGCGCTTCTCGCGCCTTTCCTGGCGGCGCGGCTGTCCTGGCTGCTGAACCCCCTGCTGACGGCTGTGCTTGCCTGGCTCATGGGTATCGCCTTGCGCCGCATGTCCGTGCAGCGGGAGGTCGCGGTGCCGCTGACATTCCTGGCCGTCTGTTCGCCTTTCGTGTTGTTCAACGGAGCATCTTTGTTTCCGCACACGCTGACGGCAGTGCTGCTGATGGGAATCATCGCGCTGCAGGCCGGCGACGAACGCGCGCCACGCGCCGCGAACCGCCTTGGCATCGGCGCGCTGTTCGGCGTGCTGCTGCTGACGCGTTACGATGTGTTCGTGCTGGCGGCAGTCCCTTTTGTGATAGGCCGGCTCTGGGTACTGCGGGCTGCCTTCATGCGTGACGGCCTGATGATGGCGCTCGGCGGCGCGCCATTTGCCGCTGCCTTCATGCTCTACAACCGTGCCATCACCGGGCTGCCGTTCAAAACTCCCTATGCGTGGGCCTCAGGCGGCGCGCATATCGGCCTGTGGGGCAAACACGTGGTCTTCGTGGATGCTGCTCTGGACGCCGCGTTGCGGACCGCGCATTGGGCCGGCGAGATGGCGGCATTCACCAGTGTGCTGCTCATGATTCTTGTGGCATCCGCATTCGCCGCGAAACTGCGCCGCTGGCGCCTGCGATGGTTCGATGTGCTCGCGCCCGCCGCAGTCGTGTTTTTCTTCCTCTATCCCGCCACCGGCGGCCACGAGTTCGGCCCGCGCTACTGGTTCTTCGCGTGGCCCGCCTCGATCCTGACGAT
>CAZZYR010000107.1:5433-7428 GCA_964658235.1 uncultured Acetobacteraceae bacterium
CGGTTTGCGGGACGAGGCGGCCGGCTGGCTGCGTGCCGGACGCTGGCGCCTGCATGCGCCCACACTTGCGGCAATCCATGCGCCACTCTTCCTGGGCATGTGCCTATCCACCGCCGCCTTCACCCACGCCTATGTCAGCCAGCGCCGCGTGGTGGAGGGCGCCATCCCGCCGCATACGCCGGCGCTGGTTCTGATCCCCACGCGCCATCTGCTGCTCTCCCGGTGGCAAAGTGTGCCCATCACCGCCCACAGCGCGGATTTCTGCCGCAACGGCGTGGATCTGGACAAGGACATCCTCTATGCGCGCGCTGACAACAATTTCACCCACGCCCGCGAGTTTACCCGCGACGCCTGCAGCTTTGTCGGCCGCCGCGTCTATCTATGGCGCGCGCCAGGCGTGATGGACGAGGTCGATTGCCGCTGAGCAGCTTCAATGCGCGGGCAGGATGCGCGGCAGTCCGAACACCACCCCTAAGTGCATCATGTCCACCGGCAATGCTGCGTTGAAGCTGATTTCGTCAGGAAGATCGAAAACCACCTGGCCTGCCCGCAGGTTGCGCAGCGGCAGCAGCAGAGCGCCCTTGGCCACCGGCTGCATCCTGTAATCACCCTTGTTGATCAACGCGCGTCCGTCCAACGTCAATCGGTATTTTCCGAAATACACCGCCTCCCAGGGGCCCTGCAGCGGCAGTTGGAGTGCGCGCCCCGGCCCGGCCGGCGGCAAGCTGAACCGCACCGTCCTGCCGTCCGATATGGCCGGCAGCGGCGCCGGTTCGCGCAACACTGGCCGCCACATGAACAGTGGCGCCGCTACCGCCACGGCCGCAAGCGCCCGGATCCGGTGACGGGGCATGGCCAGCGCCACGACAAGCCGCGCTGCCCAAAGCGCCAGGAACGGAAACGTCCATTTGAAATAATGGATGTTGTAGAACCGCCAAAGCGCCGCGGGCTGCAGATCCCGATACATCAGATACACCGCCCAGTGCAGCGCCACGATGCCGGCGCCGAAAACGCAAGCCCGCCGGCCCTGCTGACGCAGCAGCGCCAGAACCATCCCCGCAATGCCGGCCGCCACCCAGGGCAACCCCACGGCCAGGCCCACACCATCCGCCAGCACCGGGCGGGGCCCGATCACCACCATCACCCAGCGCAGCGCCAGCAGCCGCCATTCCAGCCCTATGGCAGCCGATTCGCCGATATACGGCCCCAGCGAAAGCCCGAAGACGGCCGCATGCGCCAACGTCACAGGCAGCAGCCCTGCCGCCAGTCCCATCGCCGCGCCGGCGCCACAGCCCACCCACGCGCGCACGCCCGCACTTACCCGCAACAACGCCCACGCGCAGAACACGCCGCCGCCCGCCAGCAGCACCGCGGCATCGCTCGGCCGGAACCCGACCACCAGGGCCGCCACCAGCGTGAACAGCGCCATACGCCGCGCCGTTGGCATCTCTCCCACGCGCAACGCCAGCAACACGGCGAGGAACTGAAACGGCGCGGATCCGGTGGTGCTCCACGGCACCACCCACACGGCCACAACCGACCGTCCGCCAAACACGCCCAGCGCGAAGCACGCCGCCACCGCGCCGGCCGGCCAATCCGGCGCCAGCTTGCGGCCGATGCGCAGGAAGATCGCCAGGCTTGCCACTATGCACGCCAGATCAGGCAGCATGAACGGCTGCCAGGGCGTCAGCCACGCGAACGCCGCGCCCATCAGCGGATAGAACGGCAGATAATGATGATCCGCCGGGTTCAGGTCTCCCGCCGCCCAGGCGCGCGCCGCCATCAGGTATCGCTGCTGGTCCACGCCCGCGAAAAACCCGGCAAAATCCGGATATTTATGCGCGTGCACCGCCAGCGGCACCGCGCAGAGCAGCAGCACGCAAGCCGCCACGCTCCAGCTGGACCAATCGGCCGCCAGGCGTCCCGGGAGGGCGCGCGGGTTCTTGGCTTGCATCCCGGTTCGTGGCATCGCGGCGTCATGGCAGACTTTTCTGT
>CAZZYR010000108.1:0-7334 GCA_964658235.1 uncultured Acetobacteraceae bacterium
ACGTCGGACGTGTCGCCGAGGGTGCGGGCGAAGACGCGCGTGTCTTCGAAGATGGGGGTGGACCACTCCTCGAAGCCGTAAAGGGCTGACGCATGACGCGCGGTGGCGACGACATGCGCGTGGCGGCGCTGGTCATCACCCAGAAGGTCTTTGGTGCCGCGGACGGGCTGTAGCGCTTCCAAACCGGAACTCGTGCGTAGGGGTGGCGGCATCTATCACGTCTGCGGCGGGGCGCCACCCTTGGGGCGCGCTTTCGGCGAATGGGCGGCGGGGCGCGGAGGCCGGGGGTTGGCAGCAATGCGATGGCGTTGTTTAGCTGCGCCCATGAGATTGATCGCCCTTCCCCTGCTGCCTGCCGTATTGCTGCTCTGCGCTGCCGGCCCGGTGCACAAGTTCCAGTCGCTGACCGTGGCTCCTGGCGGCGCCTGGGTTGCCGCGATCGAGGGCGACGAGGATGCGTCCGGCACCGCGGATATCCAGACGGTGGTGATTAGGCGGACCGACGGCGGCGCCGTGACGACTCTGAGCCTGCCGTGCGGCCGGGTGCATGATTGCACCCCGTCCTCGCCGGCTTGGACACAGGATGGCGCCCGGCTTGCGTTCGTGCTGCGCAGTCCAGGCAGCCACGCGCGCGCGCTTTACACGGTGAAGCCGGATGGCACCGGGCTCGCGCGCCTGCTGGCGTTCAACGGCACGCTGGATGGGCTGCGCTACGGTCCCGGCGGGAAGCTGGCTGTGCTGGCCACCGCCGATGCCGCGAAAGAAGTGGGCGCGGTGGAGGCCGGAGCGGCGCTGACGGGCGAACTGGGCAGCGACGTGCACGAGCAGCGGCTGGCGATTGTCCAGCCGGACGGCACGCTGCACTGGGCCTCGCCGCCGGATCTGTATGTTTATGAGTATGGCTGGCGGCCGGACGGCGCCGGGTTTGTGGGCACCGCGGCGCCGGGGGATGGCGACAACAATTGGTGGGTGGCCAAGCTGTATGCCTTCGATGCGGCGACGGGCGCGGCGAAGGTGCTGCACGCGCCATCCAGTCCGCAGGAGCAGATGAACCAGCCGGAGGTGTCCCCGGACGGACGCAGCGTGAGCTATATCGGCGGGCTGATGAGCGATTTCGGCGCCACCGGCGGGGATGCCTTCGTGCTGAAGCTGGACCGTCCCGATGCGGCACCCGTCGACCTGACCTTCGGATGGCCGGCGACCGTCACCTCACTGGCCTGGAGCTGTGATGGGTCAAGCCTGGTGGCGTCCGCCCTGCACGGCGACAAATCCGAGATCGTGCGGATTTCGCCCAAGGAAGGCGCGGGCAAGCCGGAGGCGCTGGCGTCCGTGCAGGAGCGGTTGCAGGCGGAGGGGCATGCGGTGGCCAGCGATTGCCGCACGCAGATGACCGCCTCCGTGCATCAGACATTCACGCGCGCGCCGGAGATTGAGGTGGGCCAACTGGGCCAGTGGCATGACTTGACGCACGCCAATGCCGGGCAGAGCCTGGCGGCAACGGCGCAATCCATCGAATGGACCAGCCAGGCGGTGCATGCGCAGGGGTGGCTGCTGTTGCCCAATGCCGCCGACAAAGGTGGCGCAGACAAGGGTGGCGCGCTGCCGATGATCACGGAGGTGCATGGCGGTCCGGCTTGGGCGAACCAGCCGGAATTCATCGGGCAGGGCCTGGGCCGCAAACTGCTGGAGGCGGGCTACGCGCTATTCCTGCCAAACCCGCGCGGCAGCTTTGGCCAGGGCGAGTTGTTCACACGGTTGAACGTGAAGGACTTCGGCTACGGCGATCTGCATGACATCCTGGCGGGCATTACGGCCGCGGAAGGGGCCGCGCATATCGACGACAACCGGTTGGGCCTGACGGGCTGGAGCTATGGCGGCTACATGACGATGTTCGCGGTGACGCAGACGCAGCGCTTCAAGGCCGCCGTGGCTGGCGCTGGAATTGCGAACTGGCAGTCCTACTACGGGGAAAACGGGATAGACGCGTGGATGATCCCGTATTTCGGCGCGTCCGTTTATGTGGATCCGGCAGTGTATGCGAAATCCTCGCCGATGACGTTCATCCGGCAGGTGCGCACGCCGACACTGTCCGTGGTAGGGGAGAACGACATCGAATGCCCGGCACCGCAGACCGAGGAGTTCTGGCACGCGCTGCACGATCTGGGGGTGCCGACGTCCGCGGTGATTTATCCGGGCGAGGGGCACAGGATGCATGATCCGAAGCATATCGCGGATTACCAGGCGCGGGCGGTGGGGTGGTTTGATAAATACCTAAAGAAGTAAGGAAGAGTTCTTTTTTAGAAAAAAAGAACCAAAAAACTTTTGCGAATGGGACGCGACTGGAGAGGGTGGTCGGGACTAATTCATAAAAGTTTTTTGCTTCTTTTTTTCAAAAAAGAAGGCTGCCTCCCTTTGGCACAATCCGCATCGCGCCAGGCTGGCTCGCCCGCACGGTCGTGACGGCGCGCTTGGGACACACGCCGAGGCAGGCAACTTCCACCAGCCCGATCTTGTCCCGCCGGCACTGCGCGCGGACGGCGCGTTTGAGCGTGTCCGTGCCATCCGGGCCAAATCCGCCATCCAGCTTGCGGCTGCACTTGCGGCAGATCATCAGGATGTCCGTCCAGCCGGTCTGGACGGCGTGAACTTCCGTGTCGTCAAGGCTGCGATGTTTGCTCATGCGAAGGTAACACGCGGGGACGGTTGGAGATCGGCATTGGCGGGTGGTGATCGTCAAGATGACTCAATTGCACGCCCAGCAAGGGTCACAGCAGTTCCTCTCCCGTCTCTGCATGGACATAGGCCGCGAGCGCACGGAGCAGCTTGACCGCATCCGGCGAAAAGCCGCCGCCGTTGGCCTCCTGCGCGAGAACATTGAGCTGATAAGCGAGTGCCCGGCACGTATGCATGACCGCCGGCTTCAGATCGGGTGATACACCTTTGGGATGTCTGCTCATTGCGGCGCCATCTCGTTCTGATCGAGGTGTGCAACGAAGTAACTAAAGCGTGAGATGGAAGGCAAAGCAGCTTTATGTCCAAACCTGGCGCTATTTGGCGCCGGCAGGATTATCGGCGGTGCCTGTTCCAAGCGGTCCGCCGCCTACCGATGCGCCAGCGCTGGCACCGGGCTGCGGGCCGGCGCCGCTGGTGGCCATGCCCGGGGTTCCCGTGGGCGCCGTATTGCAGCCAGCCAATGTGGTAAGGAGAAGCAGGGCAGCGAGGCGCATGGCGTTTTTCCGAAGAATGGCGAGTGCAAACTTGATACGGCTTTTCGGCGCCACGTCCATGACGGCTACGACCAGCCCGAGCGATCGGCGGCGAAGATCGGATCAAGAAATGGTGCCCAGGAGTGGAATCGAACCACCGACACTGCGATTTTCAGTCGCATGCTCTACCAACTGAGCTACCTGGGCGCCGCCGGGCTGCGCCGGAGGCGGGAGGCTTAGCCCAGCGCTATCGGGCGATCAAGCGGGTGGGATCAGGTGGAGGACGGTTCCAGCGGCCGTTCGGAGTCCAATGCCTCGCCATCCGCGCCGGGGACCACGTAACTCTCCGTCATCCAGCGTCCGAGATCGATATTCGCACAGCGCGGGGAGCAGAACGGGCGGGTGGCCTGGTTGGCCGGCTTGCGGCAGATGGGACAGACTTGGCTCACGGCGCGTCCTCGATGATCCAGGTGGATGGCGGCAATGTGGGATCCGAACGCAGGATCAGGGGATAGGTAGCCCGGCGCGCAAGATCCGGCAGTGCCGCAGGATCAGCCTGCAGGGCGGCCACCACGGCGGGCGCAGCGCGCAAGGCGGCACGGCGGGTGGGTTCGGCGGCGACGGCGCGCAGGGCGGCGAGGCCGGCGGCAAGCGGCCCGGCCAGCACTTCGTGCAGAGGCGGGGCAAGCCTGGGCCGCAGGATTTCAGCAAAGCCGAGCTTTGAGAAGCCAAGCAGACGCGGGCGGACGGGGTCGCGCGCCAGGCAGGCGGCAAGGTCCGGACCGAGGACAGGGCGGCGTTTGATGGGGATGCCGGCAAGATCGATCAGGATGGCGCCGGACAGGTTGCGCAACCGGATCTGGTGGGTGAGGGCCGGGAGGGCGGCACGGTTGGCGTCCATCTGGACGCCGCTTTTCTCGCCGCGGGCGGCGGTGGTGGCGCCGCCATCGATGTCGATTGCGGTGAGCGCGGGGGTGGGGGTGATGGTGGCGCGCATGCCGCCGGGGAGATCGACGATAGGCGTAGATAGTGACTCGACCTCCGCCTCCGTTGCGTCATCGAAGGCGCGCGCGGCAAGGGTCAGGCGATGCGGAAGGGTGGCGCGCAACTGGGCATGCAGCGCCGGGTCATCAACGATCACTTCGGCCTTCGGATAGAGCTGCGCCAATCGGGCCAGAGGGGATGGGCCGGGGCCGATGAGGCGCGGCTGGCCAGAGGCGGCGCCAAAGTCATGCGCCGCGGCCAGGCGCGGGCCTTTGCCGCCCTGGGCCGCGCGGGTGATTCGCACGGCCAGCAGCGTGCCTTCGGTGACCTCCGCGCTTGCGTCGCTGTCCGGCAGGAAGCCTATTGCATCGGCGAGGGAGACAAAGGCGCCGGCCATGGCAGGCACGCGCGCGGTAACGCGCCCAATATGGACGTCCCCCAGGCCGTCCGGAGCGCCGGGACGCCAGATGGTGTAATCCTGCAGGATGTCATTGCTCAGCACCGCCAGGCGGATTTCGCCGGGGCTGGCGCTGGCCAGGATGCGCGTCACGGCACTAGGTAACCGCGGCCACGCAGAAGCTGGGCGGTTTCGAACAGGGGCAAGCCGACCACGCCCGAGTAACTGCCGGAGAGCGCGCGGATGAAGCCGGCAGCGATGCCCTGGATGGCATAGCCGCCGGCCTTGCCCTGCCACTCGTCGCGCTGAAGATAGGCGTCGATCTGGGCGTCCGTCAGGCGCATGAAGATGACGGTGCTTTCCGATGTGCGCGCAGAGCGGGCGCCGTTCGGGGCGATCAGGACGATGGCGGTGATGACGTGGTGGCGGCGGCCGGAGAGGAGGCGCAGGCAGGTTTGCGCCTGGGCGCGGGTTTCCGCCTTGGGGAGAATGCGCCGGCCGACAGCAACGACGGTGTCCGCAGCGAGGACGAAATCACCCGGGGAGGCGGCGGCGGCGGCTTTTTCCTGAGCCAGGCGTTCGGCGTGGGGGCGCGGGAGTTCGCCAGGGCGGGGGGTTTCGTCGATGTTCTGCGGGGCGACGCGGTCCGGGGTGATGCCGAGCTGGGCCAGGAGAGTGAGGCGGCGCGGGCTGGCCGAGGCAAGGATCAGCAAGGAAGCCATTCGCCACGCGCGGTGGCCACCATGTCGGGTCCAAAAGACAAAAGTTTTTTGCTTCTTTTTTTCAAAAAAGAAGGCCTTTACTTAAACCTAAAGGTAATCCGCCCCTTGCTAAGATCGTAAGGCGTCATCTCCACATTCACCCGGTCCCCCGCCAGCACACGGATACGGTTCTTCCGCATCTTGCCGCTGACTTGAGCGAGAATGGAGTGTTCGTTGGTATCCAGCTTCACGCGGAACATGGCGTTGGGCAGTAATTCGGTGACAATGCCACTGAACTCGATCATGTCTTCTTTGGACATCAGGCCTCTATAAAGTTGTGCGACTGCGCGTTGTGGTGACGGCGGGGCCTGGGGTCAAGCCGCTTCGTTGGTTTGCAGGCGCACGGACAGGCTGAGCGCGTGGGCCTGAAGCCCTTCGGCGGTGGCCAGGAGGATGCCGGAGGGGCCTATCTGGGCGAGCGCGGCCTGATCCGCCTGGATCCAGGTGGTGCGCTTGAGGAAGTCATAGGTGGACAGGCCGGAAGCGAAGCGGGCGGTGCGGCCGGTGGGCAGCACATGGTTTGGTCCGGCCACGTAATCGCCCAGGGCTTCCGGCGTGTGGCGGCCCAGGAAGGCGCTACCGGCGTGGCGGATGGTTTCGAACAGGGTCGTGGGATCGGCCACCATGACCTGCAGGTGTTCGGGGGCCAGGCGGTCCGACAGGGCGGCGGCTTCGGTCCAGTCGCGCACCAGGATGATGGCGCCGTGGTCTTGCCAGGAGGCGCCGGCGATGGCGGCGCGGGCAAGGGTGGGGAGCTCGGCCGCGACGGCATCCGCCACGGCGTCCGCAAAGGCCGGGCTGTCCGTGATGAGGATGGACTGCGCGGATTCGTCGTGTTCAGCCTGGGCCAGGAGATCGATGGCGACGTGGCGGGGATTGTTGGCCGAATCCGCCAGGATGAGGACTTCGGATGGGCCGGCGACGCCATCGATGCCGACGCGGCCGAAGACTTGGCGCTTGGCTTCGGCGACATAGGCGTTGCCGGGGCCGACGATTCGGTCCACCGGGGCAATGGTTTCAGTGCCGTAGGCCAGGGCGGCAATGGCTTGTGCGCCGCCGACGCGGAAGATTTCCGTGACCCCTGCCCGCTTAGCGGCAGCCAGCACCAGCGGGTTCAGCACGCCGTCCGGGGTGGGCACCACCATGGCGATGCGGGCGACGCCGGCGGCGCGTGCCGGGATGGCGTTCATCAACACGCTGGACGGGTAAGCCGCCTTGCCGCCCGGCACGTAGATCCCGACGCTATCCAGCGGGGTCCAGCGCAGGCCCATGGTGACGCCCTCGTCATCATGCATCTGCATGTCGGTTGGGAGCTGAGCGCGGTGGAACGCCTCGATGCGCGTGGCGGCAGTGTCCAACGCAGCGTGCAGTTCGGGTGGCGTGGCAGCGCAGGCTGAGTCGATTTCGGCTGCAGTAATCTGGAGGGCGTTCGGGGTGAACCGGTCGAATTTTTCCGTGTAGGCGCGCAAGGCGGTGTCACCATCGGCGCGGATGCTGGCGATGATGGCGGCAACGGCTGCATCCACGCGGGTGGTGGTTTCGCGCGCTTCGTTGAGGAGGGCTTCGAAGGCGGCCGCGAAATCCGGCGCGGCAGTGGTGAGGCGCTTCATGCGGGGACGGCGGCGCGGAAGCGGGCGATCCAGGCGCCGATCTCCTCCGGGCGAGTCTTAAGCGCGGTGCGGTTGACGATCAGGCGGCTGGTGACGTGGGCGATCACCTCGGTCTCCCGCAGGCCGTTCGCGCGCAGGGTGGAGCCGGTTTGCACCAGGTCCACGATGAGGCGGGACAGGCCGAGGCCGGGGGCGAGCTCCATGGCGCCGTTGAGGTGGACCACGTCCGCATGGATGCCGCGGGCGGCATAATGGCGGCGGGCGGTGTTGGGGTATTTGGTGGCGACACGGACGCTGGACCAGCGGGCGGGATCTTCCGGGTCCTCGGCCACGGGAGCGGCGAACGCCGCGTCCACGGCGATTGCCGCGCGGAACA
>CAZZYR010000109.1:0-7333 GCA_964658235.1 uncultured Acetobacteraceae bacterium
CTGGTGGAAATCGAAGGCCGCGCCGGCACGCCCGCCAGCTGCACCACGCTCGTCGCTCCCGGCATGTCCGTCGTCACCGGCAACGAACGCCTCCGCAAACTCCGCCGCGGCGTCATGGAACTCTACATCTCGGACCACCCGCTGGACTGCCTCACCTGCGGCGCCAACGGCGATTGCGAGCTTCAGGACGCCGCCGGCGAAGTCGGCCTGCGTGACGTGCGCTACGGCTACGATGGCGAAAACCACACGCATTCCGCCAAGGACCAATCCAACCCGTATTTCGACTACGACCCCTCCAAATGCATCGTCTGCAGCCGCTGCGTGCGCGCCTGCGAGGAAATCCAGGGCACCTTCGCCCTCACCATCGATGGCCGCGGCTTCGGCTCACGCGTCGCCGCCAGCCAGAACGAACCGTTCATGAGCAGCGAGTGCGTCAGTTGCGGCGCCTGCGTCGCCGCCTGTCCCACCGCCACGCTGATCGAAAAGAAGGTGATGGAAATCGGCACGCCCGAACATTCCGTCATCACCACCTGCGCCTATTGCGGAGTCGGCTGCCAGTTCAAGGCGGAAATGCGCGGCCCTGAACTTGTCCGCATGGTTCCACTCAAGGACGGCAAGGCCAATCGCGGCCATAGCTGTGTCAAGGGCCGCTTCGCCTGGGGCTACGCCACCCACCGCGAGCGCATCACCAAGCCGATGATCCGCGCCGCCATCACGGACCCGTGGCGTGAAGTCACCTGGGACGAAGCCTTCACCCATGCCGCGTCCGAAATCCACCGCATCCAGGCCAAATACGGCACCGGCGCCGTCGGCGGCATCACCAGCTCCCGCTGCACCAACGAGGAAAGCTACCTCGTCCAGAAGCTCGTCCGCGCCGGCTTCGGCAACAACAACGTCGATACCTGCGCCCGCGTCTGCCACTCCCCCACCGGCTTCGGCCTGTCGCAAACCTACGGCACCTCGGCGGGCACCCAGGATTTCGATAGCATCGAACAAACCGATGTCATGCTCATCATCGGCGCCAACCCCACCGACGGCCATCCGGTCTTCGCCTCCCGCATGAAAAAACGCCTGCGCCAGGGTGCCAAGCTCATCGTCATCGATCCCCGCCGGATCGACATGGTGCGCACCCCGCACGTCGAAGCGTCCATGCACCTGCCGCTGAAGCCCGGCACCAACGTCGCTGTCGTCACCGCGCTCGCCCACGTCATCGT
Organism: uncultured Acetobacteraceae bacterium; assembly: GCA_964658235.1. GTDB lineage: Bacteria > Pseudomonadota > Alphaproteobacteria > Acetobacterales > Acetobacteraceae > BOG-908. The sequence goes on from CAZZYR010000109.1 coordinate 1,215, forward strand.
CGCCGAAGGCCTGGTGGACGAAGCCTTCGTCCGCGAACGCTGCGACCTTGCCGAATTCCACGCCTGGGCAGAGTTCGTGCTGGAGCCTCAGAACTCCCCTGAAGCTGTCGAGAAAACCTCCGGCGTCCCCGCGGACCTGATCCGCCGCGCCGCCCGCCTGTATGCCGCGCCGGGCAACAGCGCCATCTTCTACGGCCTCGGCGTCACGGAACACAGCCAGGGCACCACCACCGTCATGGCCATCGCCAACCTCGCCATGGCCACCGGCAACATCGGCCGCCCCGGCGTGGGCGTGAACCCGCTGCGCGGCCAGAACAACGTCCAGGGCGCCTGCGACATGGGCAGCTTCCCGCACGAACTTCCCGGATACCGCCACGTCAGCGGCCCGGACGTGCGCCACACCTACGCCGCCGAATGGGGCGTCCCCATCAGCCCCGAACCCGGCCTGCGAATCAACAACATGCTGGACGCCGCCGTGGACGGCACCTTCAAGGCGCTTTACATCCAGGGCGAGGACATCGCGCAGTCGGACCCCGATTCACGCCACGTCATCGCCGGCCTCTCCGCCATGGAATGCGTCATCGTGCAGGATCTCTTCCTCAATGAGACTGCAAACTACGCGCACGTCTTCCTGCCCGGCACCACCTTCCTGGAAAAGGACGGCACCTTCACCAACGCCGAACGCCGCATCAACCGCGTCCGCCGCGTCATCGCTCCCTTGCCTGGCCTCGCTGATTGGGAAGTCACCCTGAAATTCGCCGACGCCCTCGGCGTCAACATCGGCACCTATTCCCACCCGTCCGAAATCATGGACGAAGTCGCCCGCACCACCCCCAGCTTCGCCGGCGTCTCCTACACGCGCCTGGATGAGTTGGGCTCCATCCAATGGCCATGCAACGCCGAGGCCCCGGATGGAACGCCCGTCATGCATTTGGAAAAATTCGTGCGCGGCCTCGGCCGCTTCATGATCACCGAATACATCCCCACCGAGGAACGCACCGGCCCGCGCTTCCCGCTGCTGCTCACCACCGGCCGCATCCTCAGCCAATACAACGTCGGCGCCCAAACCCGCCGCACGGAAAACAGCCGCTGGCACGAGGAAGACCTGCTGGAAATCCACCCGCACGACGCCGAACTCCGCGGCGTCCGCGCCGGCGACTGGGTCCGCCTGGCCAGCCGGGCAGGGGAGACCACCTTGCGCGCCCGCATCACGGACCGCGTCGCCCCCGGCGTGGTCTACACCACCTTCCACCACCCCCTGACGCAAGCCAACGTCATCACCACGGACCATTCCGACTGGGCCACCAACTGCCCGGAATACAAAGTCACCGCCGTGCAGGTCTCGCCGTCCAATGGCCCCACCGCGTGGCAGACCGAATACCAGCAGCACAGCGATCTCGCGCGGCGGATCGCGGCCGAGTAAGGCAAGCAAAATCCACCACAGGCGCATCTTTTACTGAGCAGGCAAGCAAGATTCACCACAAAGACACGAAGAAGAAAAAAGCCACGAAGGCCACGAAGAGAAAAATTAATGATGGCTAGAGCCACGTGTATTACCTGATCGGTGTCTCTTTCTTCTTCGTGCTCTTCGTGCCGTCCCCTTTCTTCGTGCCTTCGTGGTGAACGCTTGCCTTGCTTGCCAGGGTCACGCGTGCCCGTTTGAACCCGGCAGCGCCCTTCCTTCTCCTCCCTTTAACTTGCCTTCCCCCACCCCGCGCGCTGTTCTCCCGCCATGCGGGACGATGCCGGCTTCACCCTGATCGAAATCCTCATCGTGATCGCCATCGTCGCGGTCGCCCTCGGCCTCGTCATCGGCCGCGGCCCCCTGCGCAGCCGCGGCCTGGAAACCCGCGCCGCCGCCGGCGCCATCGCGCAAACCCTGCGCGCCGCCCGCGCCCAGGCCATCGCCACGGACCAGGATGTCGCCGTCGCCATTGATCCCAGGCGCCACGTCTTCGCCATGGACCAGGGCCCCACCCGCACCCTCGCGCCGGACATGGACGTGGCCGTCCTGCCCCCCGCGCTGCGCGGCCCCGGCACCACCCGTCTCATCCGCTTCTCCGCGGACGGCAGCGCCACCGGCGGCCAGGTCCTGATCGGCAGCGGCAAGCGCCGCCTCGGCATCAGCGTGGAGTGGCTCACCGGCCGCGTGACGGTCGCCGATGCCCCGTAACCCCCAGTCCGGCTTCACCCTGCTGGAGGTGCTGATCGCTTTCGTCATCGCCGCCCTCGCCGTCGGCGCCCTGTTCGAAGGCACCGTCGCCGGCCTGGACGCCACCTCCGTCGCCGCGAAATACGACGAGGCCGTCTCCCTTGCCCGATCCCATTTGGCCGCCATCGGCCGCGGCGCCGCCATCGGCCAGCAGGAAACTCGCGGCGTGGAAGGCGATGGCTTCACCTGGCACCTCCACATCCGCGAGGCCGCATCGCGCCAGCTCTCTTTGTCGGACCAGGACCGCGCCAACGACCTCAAGCCAAGCCGCGCCATCCTCTATGACGTCACGGTCACCGAAAGCTGGAAAGCCGGCGGCCGCGAACGCCAGGTCACTCTCGCCACCCGCCGCCTCGATGTCCGCGCGGCGGAAGGCTCGTGATTCGCCAGGCAGCAGGCGGGAGGGCGTCTTCCGGCTTCACCCTCATCGAAGTCATCATCGCCCTCGTCGTCCTCGGCTTCATCCTCGCCGCCCTTGCGCAGGCCTTCCGCTTCGGCACCACCGCCTGGTCGCTGGAAAACCGCCTCGCGGATAATGCCGCCCAGCTCGAACGCATGGACCGCGTCCTCCGCCGCCTCATCGAACAAGCCTCCCCGCCCGTCGCCGCGGACGACAAGCCTCTGGCCGGCGAGGAGCATCGCCTGACCATGATGACCCTCCTGCCGGACCAGCCGGAAACACAGCCCATCCGCCACGCCCAGGTCGCACTCGGCGTCGATGACCGCCACCGCCTCGTCCTGCGCTGGCGCCCGCACCCGAACGCAACGTCCCTGGGCCCCACCCCCCCGCAACGCGAAATCATCCTCGCCGAAGGCGTAGGCCGCATCGATCTGGCCTATCGCGCCGGCGCCGCGGATGGCGGCAAATGGTCCAAAAACTGGACCGATTCGACGCTCCCCGCTTTGGTCCAGATCCACTTCGTCCTGATCGCTGAAAAGCGCCGCTGGCCGGACATGGCGGTTGCAACGATGCTGGATACCAATGGAAGTTTCTAAACTGTTCCGCATGGCCGCGCGCGTGACGGCACACGCCGCGACAGCGCGGCCGAAAGTTTTTTTGTTCTTTTTTTCAAAAAAGAACGCCTTGCCGTCCGACCAAGGCTTCGCGCTTCTCCTCGTCCTCTGGACCATGGCCATGCTTTCCCTCCTGGCCGCCCAAGTCACCGGCGCCGGCCGCGCGGAAACCCGCGTCGCCTCCGCCTTGCGCGGCGGCGCCCAGTTGCAGGCCGCGGCGGACGCCGCCGCATATGAAACGATCTGGCACATGCTGGACGGCAGCGGCGACTACTGGCCCCCCGGCGCCATGACCCGCGTGATCGATGAGCCCGCCGCCCGCGTCCTCGTCGCCGTCACCGATGAACGCGGCAAACTGGACATCAACCAGGCGCCCCCAGCCCTCCTGCAGGCGCTGTTCACCACCCTCGGCGCCGGCCGGTCGGACGCGCAACTCGCCGCCAACGCCATCGCGGACTGGCGGTCCCAGCAGCCGGCCGGCCTGGAAAACGATTCGGCGCTGGTCTCCGGATACCGCAACGACGGCCGCGCCTGGGGCCCCGCCGGTCAGGAGTTCCAGCGTGTCGACGAACTCAAGCTTGTGCTGGGCATCACCCCCGCATTGTATAAAGCCAGCGCCCCCTACCTGACACTCGCTTTGGAACAGGGCCCCTGGCCCGGCCTCGCGTCCGCCGCCGTCCAAACCGCCATTGCCCGCGCGCAGCACGATAGCGGCCTCACCCTGGACGTCGCGGACACCCGCGGCCCCGTGGTCCTGCGCATCGAAGCCCGCGCGTCCGGCCCGAACGGCGCCAGCTTCACCCGCCGCGTCCTGTTCCGCCTGGACGGAACCTTGAGCGGCCCGGCGTGGAAATACCGGATCCTCGCCTGGGAAGACGGTCCGCCTCAGGACTGATTGCGGAAAGACAAGGACTTCTTTTTTGCAAAAAAGAAGCAAAAAACTTTTGTCAGTGCTGTCGCGGACTCGACAGAAGCACCGCTTCCGTGAGGGCCGACCATCGGGTCCGCGCTCTTCATCTGCGTCCTTTCTTGGGCGCGCGCGGAAGCCAAAACAGAAGGCCTACCCTCAAAGAAAAAAGGCGGCCACCAAAGTGACCGCCCTCTCCCATCATGCCGCGTAGGTGCGCAGCTTATCGTCCAGCGAGGCCCTTGCACGCGGCCGCGTCCTGGATGTCCGTCTTCCAGCCATTCTTGTTGGCCAGGATGTCGTTCGTGATCACCGCCGCGAACGCGGAAGCGCCGCTCGCCGCAATGGACACGAAACCATTGCGCGCGATCTCGCCCGCATACGTCGCGTTCGTCTTGCTGTAGTGGCGCGTCAGGAAGTTCTTCAGCGCGTTCGCGACAGTCGGGAAATGGTAGCACTGCGCGAAGTCGAACGTGGTGTAGCCCACCACGGGGTAGCCGATCGAAACGGTCTGGATCAGCGGCACGTAGTTCACCGGGTTGGCGCCGTCCGTGGCGTTGGTCGGCGGCGTCAGGGTGGTGCCGGTCTTGGCATGGTTCAGACCGAGCTGAACATCAGCCACGAGCGGGATATAGCTGCCCGCGCCGAGCTTCACGGCGGCCACGACCAGCGTGCTCTTGGCGCCATTCGCCAGAACCGCGTCGCTGTTCGGATCGACCGTGGTGAAGTCGGGTGAGAGGTAGCCGATCGCAGACGTCACCGTCGGTGCGCCAACAACGCCAGTTGCGTTGTTCAGGTAGCTGGCAACGCCGCTGCTGCCCGATTCGCCGGTGAAGTTGGCGGGCGGCGTGGAGTTCGGGAACACGGACGCGAACGTGGTGGACGGCACGATCGGCAGCGTGAAGCTGGAGTTCGTGGACGTGCAAACCGCGGCCAGGTGGTTCAGCAGCAGGAAGGACGTGCCCGAACCGTCGCTGCGGTAGACCACGTTGATCGGGCCGGCCGCCAGCTTCGCCTTGGCGGACGTGCCGGACCAGTCGGTGATCTTGCCGGAGAAGATGCCGCAGAGGTCAGCGTCGGTGAACGTGACACCGCCGGCAACCGGCTGATGCTTCGCGGTGGCGCCGTTCTTGGTGATCTTGCTGTTCACGACAGGAAACGAAATGCCCACGCCCATGGACGGCAGCTGGATCAGGTTGCCAGCGGCGGCCTGACCGACGGGCGAGCTGGCCCAGCCGGAAATCTGCGTGGAGGACAGCGTCGCGTCGGACGCGCCGTAGTCGGTGGAGGCGGCGCCCCCAACGGTGCCGGAGCAGTTCTTGCCGTTGTTGCCGTCAACCTTGTTCGCGTCGCAGCTCAGGTCGTCGTTCAGGAACGCGGTCTGGCCGGAGCCGGAACCGGCGGGCCAATACAGCGCGTTGTTGCCGGTCGCGGGCGCCGGATTGTTGAAGATCGCCGCAGTCTGCGACTGGCTTGCATTGAACGACGCGAATTCGGCGAAATAGTCGAACTCAGCCAGCGTTGAGCCGCCGCCGGTAATGGCCAGGCTGCTCTGCGCGAAGCTGGAAGTGGAAAGACACGCCAAGGCAGCCGCGGAAACGGCGCCCAACAAATGGGTGCGAGACATGCGTTTTTTCCCCTGAGGATAAAGACCAGGCTTTTGGCCTGGCTGGCGCGCTTCCTAACAGAAGTTCAGGTAAGAAGTGTGACGTGACCGTGATAGGATTGTGACACTTTAAATACGGTCTATACGCATGCGGACGCGCGCAATCCCGCATTTGACTGCCGCCATCGTCATGCATGATAAGACGTTGCTGTTTGTCGTCTCCTGTTGCTAGAACGCCGTCGTGGCGTTGCTTTGATGCGCCGCACACTTGAACAGCTAGGTAACGGGCCCCGGATTGTGCGATTGACGACCGCCACTCGCGCCCCTGTATGTCCGGTCCCTTGCGGTCCGGAGCGGGCATTCACCTTCCTCCGCAGCGC
>CAZZYR010000110.1:0-7295 GCA_964658235.1 uncultured Acetobacteraceae bacterium
GGAGAGGCTGAGGGCGAGGATTGCGGAGACGGTGACGCTGCCGACGAGGGTGAGGGCGAATTCCCGGAACAGCGCGCCGGTGAGGCCCGAACGTAGCGCGATGGGGACATAGACGGCGACGAGCACGACCGTCATGGCGACGATGGGGCCGGCGAGGCTGCGGGCGGAGCGCAGGGCGGCGTCCAGCGGGGAGGCGCCTTCGGAGAGTTCACGGCTGACGTTTTCGACGACGATGATGGCATCGTCCACGACGAGGCCGGTGGCGAGCACGAGTGCGAGCAAGGTGAGCAGGTTGATGGAGAAGCCGAATAGCGCGAGCATGGCGAAGGTGCCGATGAGCGAGAGCGGGATGGTGATGACCGGGATCATCGCCGCGCGGGCCGAGCGCAGGAAGGCGAACACCACGAGAGCCACGATGGCCAGGCTCTCCAGCAGTGTTTTGACGACTTCGTTGATGGAGGAGCGGACGTTCTCGGTGACGTCCTTGATGATGGTGCCGTTGAGGCCCTGCGGGAGGTTGGCGTGGAGCGCGTTGAATTTTTCGCGCACGCGGGCAGTGACATCAAGCACGTTGGCGTCCGGCACGGCTTCGATATCAATGAGCACGCAGGGGGTGCCGCTGAACAGTAGGGATTGCGAATAATCGTCAGCGCCAAGCTCAACCTTTGCCACGTCAGACAGGCGGATGATGCCGCCATTGGTCTGGCGGATCACCAGGTCCCGAAACTCCGGCAACGTGTGCACGCTGGTGCTGATGCCGAGCGGCATCTGCACCATCTGGCCGGAGGTGCTGCCGGCGCCGCTGGTGAAGTTGTTGGCGGTGAGTGCCGCGGCGACATCGGCGGCGTTGAGGCCGTGGGCGGCCATCTTGTCCGGATCGAGCCAGGCGCGGACGGCGAAGTTCTGCGCGCCCCAGATGTCCGCCAGCTGCACGCCTGGTATGGCCTGCATCTGCGGCTGGACCACGCGGGTGAGGTAGTCCGTCATCTGCTCTGTGGTCATGACGGGGCTTGTGAAGGCCATGATCATGGTGCCCCCCTGCCCGCCCGATTGCAGGCGGACGCTGGGGGTTTGGGATTCGCGCGGGAGCTGGTCATGCACGGAGCTGATCTTGGTCTGGATCTCCGTGAGCGCGCGGTCCGGATCCTGGTTGAGGCGCAGATGGGCAACGATGCTGCTGCTGCCTGTCATGCTGGTGCTGCTGAGGTAGTCGATGCCGTCCACCTGGGCGATGGCGTTCTCCAAGGGCGTGGTGATGAAGCCGGCGACGGTGTTGGCCTCGGCGCCGTAATAGGTGGTGTCCACCTCGATCAGCGCGTTGACGGTTTTCGGATACTGCCGCACTGGCAGGGTTTGTTCCGCGCGCACGCCGATCAGCAGAATGAAGACGCTGACGACGATGGACAGGACGGGGCGCTGGATGAAGAGGTCTGTCAGGCGCATGCGTCTCATTCCTCGGCGGGATGCGGGCTGGGTTCGTTGGCGGGCATGATGGTGTTGTTGATGGTGACAGGCGAGCCTTGACGCAGCTTGATCTGGCCGGCGGTGACAACCACCGCGCCATCCTGCAATCCGGCAAGTACGGCCACCTGGTCGCCGCGGGTGGGGCCGGTGCGGACGATGACTTGGCGGGCGATGTTGTGGTCCACGACATAGACCAGGCTGCCATAGGGATTATAGACGATGGCCGCGTTCGGCAGGGTGATGTAGTCGTGGGCGGTGCCGACGCGCAACGTGACGGTGGCGAACATGCCAGGCAGGAGCTTGTGGTCCGCGTTCGGCGTGGTGGCGCGGATTTGCGCCATACGGCTGGCGGCATCTACTTTAGGACTGATGGCGGCAACTTGCGCAGGCAGATCCTGGCTCGGATAGGCGTCCACCTTCAGCGTGGCGGATTGGCCGATGCGCACATCGGCAAGGTTTTGCTGGGGGATGGCGAAGTCAACGTAAAGCGGATCCAGTGCCTGCAAGGTGACCACCGTGGTGCCGGCGGGAAGGTATTGGCCCTGATCGACCATGCGCAGGCCGAGGCGGCCGGCGAAGGGGGCGCGGACGATCTTCTCCGCGGCGAGCGCCTGGGCTTGCGCGACCTGGGCGCGGGCGGAGCGGAGGTGGGACGTGTCCGCATCGATGCTGGCCTGACTGACGGCCTGGGCGCGGAACTGCTTTTCATCACGCGCGAGGTTGGCGGCAGCGAGATCGGCCGCGGCTTGCAGATCCGCGAGATGGGCGGCGTCGTCATTGGGGCGGAGGCGGAGGAGGACGGTGCCGGCGGCGACATCCTTGCCGGAATCGAAATCGACGCTGTCCACAACGCCGGAGAGCTCCGAGGCAAGGTCAGCGCCGCGGACGGCGCGGATGGTGCCGACGGCCTGGATGGTGTCCTGCCAGAGGGTGGTGTGGGCGGTGATGGTGCTGACGGTGGCGGGGGGTTCCTGGGCGAGGGCGGCAGTTGTCAGCAAGAAGAAAGGAAGGACTTCTTTTTTGAAAAAAAGAAGCAAAAAACTTTTATCCGTTGAGTCCGCGACAGCACGGAGAAAAGTTTTTTGGTTCTTTTTTTCAAAAAAGAACTGCTTTCCGCGGCACCGCGTGGATGGCCGGGACAAGCCCGCCCAAGGTGAGGAGGTATTTGGGGTCATGGCAGCAGGGACCTCAGGAGTTTCTCGGGCGGGGGCGGCAGATCAGCTCGGTTCCACCAGCCGCCGCCGAGGGCGACGTAGAGGGCGACGGTGTCCGTGTAGCGCGCGGCCTGCGCCCGGATCAGGCCGATGACGGCGTTCTGGTATTGGGTTTGGGCGGTGAGCACGGTGAGGTAGGCGACGCCGCCGGCGCCGTATTGCAGGCGGGCGAGGCTAAGGCTGCGGGCGGCGGCTTTCTCGGCTTCTTGGTTGGCGGCCAGCGCGCGGGCGTCGTTCTGCAAAGCCGTGAGAACGTCGGCGACGTTCTGGAAGGCGTTGACGACGGTGGCGCGGTAGGAGAACGCGGCGGATTGGGCGGCAGCAACGGCGGCGCGCTGCTGGTGGAGGAGCGCGCCGCCCTGGAAGATAGGGGCAAGCGCCTGGGTGAGGATGGAATAAATGCCGTTGCCGGGGGTGAGCAGGTCGCCGAGGCGGGCGGGGGCGGAGCCGATGAAGGCGGAGAGGGTGAATTGCGGCAGGCGGTTGGCGATGGCGATGCCGAGCTGGGCGGTGGCCTGCTGGAGCTGAGCTTCGGAGGCGCGGATGTCCGGCCGCTGGTCGGCCAGGGCGGCGGGGAGGCTGACCGGGACGGCGGGCGGGAGGGTGAGGTCCGTGAGGGCGAGGTTGGGGAGGGCGGCTTCGGCGGGGGTGGTGCCGAGATAGGCGGCAAGCTGGTTGCGGGCCTGCGCGAGCTGGGTTTGCAGGGGGACAACGAGGGCCTGGGTGTTGGCGAGCTGGGCTTCCTGGGTGGCGACATCGGTTCCGGTGGCGCCGCCGAGCTGGAATTGGCTGCGGACGGTGTCCAGAAGCTTCTGTTCGGCGGTGATGAGTTGGTCTTCTGCGTCGATCTGCGCGGCCAGGGAGGCGGCGGTGATGGCGGCGGTGGCGGTGTTGGCGGCCAGCATGTTGGTGGCCCCTTCCAGCGTGAAGCGCTGGTTTTGGGCGGCGGCCTGGCTGGCCTGGATGGTGCGGCGAGTCAGGCCCCAGACGTCGAAGGTGTAGGAGACGTTCACCTGGGCGTCGTAAACGCTGAAGGTTTGGGTGATGGCGTTGGGGCCGGTCAGGCCGGCTTCGGCGCCGCTGAGTTCCTGGCGGGTGCGGTTGATCTGGGCGGAGATGGTGGGGAACAGCGCGCCCTGCTGGGCGATGGCGGATTCCTGCGCCTGGCGCAGGGTGGCGGCGGCGGCCTGGAGCGTGGGGTTCTGGCGCAGGGCGCGGGCGACAAGGGTGGCCAGAATGGGCGCATGGAAGAGCGTCCACCACTGGCCGGGCACGTCCGCACCCTCCACGAAGGTCTGCTGGGCGCCGGCACGGGCAGGCGTGGCGCCGGTGGATTGCGCAAGGGGCGCCTCCGTGAAGCGGGTGACGGCGGGGCTGGCGGGGCGCACATAGTTCGGGCCGACCGCGCAGCCACCGAGCGCGCCGGTGACGCAGGCGGTGACGCCGAACGCGGACGGATGGGCGGGCCGGCGCGCGCGGGGCTTGGGGATGGTGGTTGGGATGACAGGGCCCTTCGGGATGGTCGGCGCATACGCGCGTGGGTGTATCGAACAAAGGCGGGTGGTAGGGCAATGGCGGTTCGGTGTGGGTCGGGACTGATTTTGCAGGCGCCGTGCCATTGGTCTAAGCGTCTGTTTGACCTCGGTATTTTTGTGACAGCATTGTGATCACACACGCACTTCCGGCGCAGGCGGCCAAGGCTTGGCGCGGCTTGCCAGATGGGACGGCTGGGCGGATGGCGTTTTGGGCGTGCCTCGCGCTGCCGGTGGCGCTGCTCCATGCGCGCGCGGCGGCGGACATGCTGATCGTGGCAATCGATTTGCTGTTTCTGGCGCGAAGTTGGCGGGCGGGCAATTGGGTGTGGGTTCAGCAGCCCTTCGTGGTGGCGGCCGGGGCCTGGTGGGTATGGCTGGTGGTTTGCTCGGTGCTGGGGACGGGCGGGCTGGTGCTGGCGGTGGTGGTGGTTCGGTTGCCGCTGCTGGCGGTGGCGCTGGGGGATTGGGCGCTGGCGGGGTCCGCGCGGCGGCAGTCCGCTGTCTGGGCAATGCTGGCGGCGGCGGCGGCGTGGCTGGCACTAGAGTGCTGGGAGCAGGTGCTGACGGGCACCAACCTGTTTGGCCATGGGCGCTATATCGCCGGGGAGCTGACCGGTCCGTTCGCCAAGCCGCGCGCTGGCCCGGCGCTGATCTTGATCTTCTTTCCGGTTCTGGTTCCGGCGGTGTTGGGCCTGGCCGGGCGCCCTGCCCTGTTGCCGCGGATGGCCGGCGTGGCGCTGGCGGTGGCGATGGTGGCGACGATGGTGATGATCGGGCAGCGGATGCCAACCGCGCTGATGGTGCTTGGATTTGCGGTGTGCGCCCTGCTGGTGCCGCGGCTGCGCGTGGCGGCGGGATGCGCGGTGGGTGCCGGGGTGGCGCTGGTGGGCGTGCTGCCGTGGGTGTCGCCGGCAAGCTTCGGGAAGTTGGTGGGGCAGACGGCGGGGCAGCTGGCCCATTTCGGGCAGAGCGATTACGGGCTGATTTTTGTCCGCGCGGTGACGGTGTGGGAGCCGCATCCCTGGCTGGGGCTGGGGTTTGATGGGTTCCGGCGCGGCTGTGGCGCGCCCGGGGCGATGCACGGGGTGGCATGGCTTGGGGTCGCCACGGCGCGGCTGAATGGCGGAATGGCGGCGTGCAACATCCACCCGCACAATTATTACCTGGAGGCGCTGGACAGTTCGGGCGTGCCGGGGGCGATGCTATTCGCGCTAATGGCGGCAGCGGCGCTGTGGCGGCTGGGGGCGGGAATGCGCGGCCAGGCCCAGCGGATTGGGGCGTTCGTGGCGGCGCTGGTGGCGTTCTGGCCGGTGGCGACCACGTCCGCCTTCGCGTCCCTGCCGAATGCGGGCTGGGTGTTTTTGGTGATGGGGCTTGGGTTCGCGGCGGATGGTGATGCGCCACGGGGGGAACGCGGACGGTTACATTCCGTTTAGTCGCCGTTCAGGAATGCGGGACTAAGGCGATGAGTGACGAGACAACGATCGACCATGGATTTATCAGGGCGTGGGCGGAGGCGCGGGACGGGCGTCCGGCCCTGCTGGAAGGGCGGGTGTCCGCCAGCGGGGCGCCGTTGCTGCGGTTCGATTTCGGGACGCCGGAGCCTGGGCTGCGCGAAGTGTCGTGGGACGAGTTTTTCGCGATCTTCGAAGGTGATAGGCTGGCGCTGGAATTTCGGGAGGTACCGGGGCAGATGAGCCGGTTCTATAAGCTGGTGGTGAGGGCGTAAGGAAAGACGTCTTGTTTGAAAAAAAGAAGCAAAAAACTTTTCTCACTTGGACCCGACACGCTGGCAACGACGCGTGCCCAAAGGCAAAAAGTTTTTTGGTTCTTTTGTTCAAGAAAGAACTGCTTTCTTACCCTTGTCCGACGACCTCGCTCACCTGCAACGCCGGCGCGATATTCGTGAAGTTCGGAACATCGCCCATAACTTTGGCGCCACCCGAAGCCACCGCGGCGCTGAAAGCCTCCGCGGATGTGAAAGTCAGCGTGCTGATGACGTGGAAGGGCGGCGCGGCGCCGTCCGCAGCGGGGTGGCCCTTGAGCACCTGGTAGCTGATCAGCCCGCCGCCGCCCCAGGTTTCCTGGATCATGGGCATGTGCTTGGTGAGATAATAGTCCATGTCAAACTTTGCGCCGGGTGCGGAGGGGTAGAGGACCGTGACGATGGCCATTTTGGTATCTCACTGAGGTGAAGCGCGTGCTTGCCACGTGGCGGACGGGCACCGCAATGATGCCACCATGGACTGGTGTGTGACGACAGAGACGGGATTGCTGCGGGACGTTCTGCTGTGCCGGCCGGAGCATTACAGGTGGATCCGGACGAATGCGGTGGCGGAGGAAACGTTGGCGTCCGGAGCCGTGCTGGATGCGGCGGCGGCGCGGGCGCAATTCGATGCGTTGGTGGCTGTGCTGGAGGGGTGCGGCGTTGCCTGCCACTTCCTGCAGCCCGATCCGGCGCTGCCCTATCAGGTCTATACGCGGGATTCGAGCCAGACGGTGCCCTGGGGGGTCTTGCTGACGCAATTGCGGATGGCGGAGCGGCGGGGCGAGGTGGGCCCGGTTCTGGCGTTCCATGCGGCGAACGGGTTCTGGCGATGCGCGTCGGCCGGCAGCGTTGAAGGGGGTGACATCCATCTGATCCGCGACGGGCTGGCAGTGATCGGGTGCAGCGGGGTGCGCACGAGCCTGGCTGGGGCGGAGCAAGTGGCGGGGTGGCTGCGGGAGGCGGGGTGGGAGGTGCGGCTGCAGCCGTTCGCGGCGCATTTCCTGCATCTGGATGTGCTGTTCTGCATGGCGGCGGACGGGTTGGCGGTGGCGTGCGTGGAGGTGCTGGGGGATGCGTTCGCGGATTGGCTGGCGGGGCATGGGATTGCGGTGATCGAGGCGGGATACCGGGAGGTGATGGCGATGGGGTGCAACGTGCTGTCGCTGGGCGCCGGGCGGGTGATCTCACCGCTGGGGAGCAGGCGGATCAATGGGGCGCTGCGGGCGGCGGGACTGACGGTGTTCGATCCGGATCTGGGGTGTTTTTCGGCGGGCGGTGGGAGCGTGCATTGCATGACCATGCCGCTGCGGCGGG
>CAZZYR010000111.1:0-7242 GCA_964658235.1 uncultured Acetobacteraceae bacterium
TTATCGGACTGGCGCGGCCAATTCTACATCTGCGCCGGCTTCGGCTTCATCGTCTGGATCGTCGCCTTGGCGAGCCTGCGCGAGCTTAGCCCGGCCTTGCGCGGGCAGGTGATGGTCAGCGACCAGGACCGCCAGCTCAACGAGCGCCGCGCGGCGTCGCATGAACACGCCACGATCGTGCGTAACCCCTATTTGCAGATGCTGCGCCTGGATGTGGTGGGCTCGGCGCTGGGCGTCTCTCTCCTGCTGCTTGTCTATTACACAACGGTCGCTTTCGGCGTGATCTACCTGGTTACCGTTTATGGATTCACGCCTGCACGTGCGAATGGCCTGCTGAACTGGAGCTGGGCCGCCAACGCGGTGGCGCTCATTGCCGCCGGTGTGTGGTCGGACGCACTGGGCGTCCGGAAACCCTTCATGCTCGTGGGAGGCGCCGGCGCGGCGCTGATGATCTGGCTGTTCATGGCCGGCGGCATTCCGGCTCAGGTGCACCCGGCTTTTTTCGTGATGGCCATTGTTGCGAGCGTCATCGCCGTGCTGATGGGCGGTGCCTATGCAACCTGGATGGCCAGCTTCACGGAAATGGTCGAAGCGCTAAATCCGGCGCTGACGGCCACTGGGCTGGCGATCTGGGGCTGGCTGCTCCGCTTGGTCGTTACCGGCTCGTTCCTGGGCTTGCCTTACGTTGTCACCACCGTCACGCCCCTGGTCGAGGGAGGCCCAACGATCGAGGCGTTCAAGCGCCTGCAGGCCGCGCATGAAGCAATCCCGCCGGACATCGTGGCCCGCATGCAGACCATCGCCCACGCTGCAGTCATGGCTCCCGGCCAATGGCAGCTTTGGCATACCGCGTCCGCAGTGGGCGCGGTCGCCTTCGTCCTGCTGACGTTCACAATGAAGGGGCCGTGGAGCCCCGCCAAGGCGCGCGCGGAGCTGCGAGCACACGAATCGAAAATTGCACGAATGACATAGCGCGGGATCGTCGCCTGAAACGGCCTCCCCCGCAGCCATTCGCAAAAGTTTTTTGGTTCTTTTTTTCAAAAAAGAACTTCTTGCTTCATCACGATAACGAAAAGTCTGAGAGTTCGCCGATGCCCACATCCAGGAGCTTCATCTCCCAACGCCTGCGGCTGCATTACGCCGACTGGGGCAATGACGAAAAGCCGCCACTCATCCTGGTCCATGGCGGGCGCGATCACTGCCGTGCGTGGGATTGGGTGGCCGAACGCCTGTCCGCGGACTGGCACGTGATTGCGCCGGACTTGCGCGGCCACGGCGACAGCGCCTGGGCCGACGCCGGGGGCTACGTGATGCTGGGCTTCATCTATGACCTCGCCCAGCTCATCCACCAGCAGGCCACAGCTCCGGTCACGCTGATCGGCCACTCGCTGGGCGGCAATATCGCCACGCGCTTCACCGGCCTGTATCCCGAACTCGTTCGCCGCCTCGTCTGTATCGAGGGCCTGGGTCCGTCTCCGAAGATGGAGGCCGAAATGGCGGCAAAGTCGGTGGATGCCCGCCTGCGGGGTTGGGTGGATGAGCAGCGGCAGCTCGCGGCCCGTCAGCCACGGCGTTACGCCACGCTAGCCGATGCCCTGGCCCGGATGCGAGCCGAAAACGCACATCTGTCCGAAAATCAGGCCGAACACCTGACCCGCTATGGCGTCCGCCAGAATGAGGACGGGACCTATACCTGGAAGTTCGACCCCTACATCCGCTCCTTCCCACCGCTCGACAGCACGCGGGAGGAAATCCGGACGTTATGGGGCCGCATAACCTGCCCGACGCTGCTGGTTTATGGCACCCAAAGCTGGGCCTCCAATCCCGCGACGGACGGGCGCGCCGCCCATTTCGGCAACGCCACGGTCCATATGATCGAAGGCGCCGGCCACTGGGTGCATCATGACCGGCTGAATCCGTTCTTAGAGGCGACAATCCCTTTCCTGGCCTGAAACCTCTCCTGTCATTTTTACGTATTTTTTATGTAGAATTAAGATTGCCAAAATGCGACAGTTTTGAGCGGGTAATGGCACAACACATGCTTGTGAGATGCCGCACCCGCGGCCCGGAAAGCCGGACCGTGAGCGAAACGCTTCAAGGATACAGGAAATGGTTAGAACCCGTGCAGGCATCGTATTCGCTGGCGCAATGATGTGCGCGGCCGGCGTCGCCGATGCTCAGACGCCAGCAACGCCAGCGCCAGCCGCAACGCCGCCCGCGTCCGCGGCACCGGCCACCCCCGCCACCGTCACGCTGCCGGTTCCCGGCATGGCCGGATCGCTGGCGTTCGCTTCTCCGCCGTTCTCTCTGGACACCGGCGTGCTGGGAAAATGGTATGTCGACGGCGTACTCTCCGGCCTAGGCCTGGTGCAGAGCCAGGCTGTGGCGAGCGACAAGACGGGCCTGGCGGACATCAGCAACGGCCAGGTCTTCATCCAAAAGATCGATGGAGTAGTGCAGTTCTATGCGCAGGTGGGTGCCTACTCGATCCCCTCGCTCGGCACGCCCTACAGCCACCTGACGGATACCAGCAGCGCGCTGAACAACTATTTCAGCGCTGTTCCACAGGCCTTCCTCAAGATCGTCCCGGCGGATAATTTCTCGATACAAGCGGGCAAGTTGCCGACGCTGATCGGCGCAGAATACACCTTCAGCTTCGAGAACTTTAACATCGAGCGTGGTTTGCTCTGGAATCAGGAGCCTGCCGTCAGCCGCGGCGTTCAAGCCAACTATACGGTCGGGCCGGTAACGCTCAGCCTGTCCTTGAACGATGGCTATTACTCAGACCGATATAACTGGCTTTCGGGCTCGGCAACCTGGGTGATCAACCCGACAAACACGCTTGTATTTGCCGCTGGTGGCAATCTTGGCAAATCCGGCACCGCAACCATCGCCACGCCGCTCGCTCAAAACAACAGCTCGATCTACAACCTGATCTACACCTACAACAATGCGCCACTGACCATCACGCCGTATTTCCAATACAGCCGGGTGGACGCCAAGCCTGAAATCGGGATCTACGCGAGCGCATCAACCTATAGCGGCGCGGTGCTGGCGAACTACGTGTTTACGCCCAAGTTCCAGCTCGCCGGCCGCGCTGAATATATCAAACAGGATGGCGGCTCCTCCGCGATTGCGCCCACCAACCTGCTCTACGGCGCCGGCAGCGGTGCGTTTTCGTTCACCGTGACACCAACGTTTACCTACAACCATTTCTTTGCCCGCGCGGACTTGTCCGTCGTCGATATCACTGATCTCGTCTCTGGCGATGGCTTCGGGCATGATGGGACTAGCCGGACCCAGTATCGTGGGATTTTGGAGACGGGGATTATTTTCTAGGAAGCAAAGAAAGCACTTCTTTTTTGAAAAAAGAACCAAAAAACTTTTGTCCATTCGATACGCGACAGCACTGACAAAAGTTTTTTGCTTCTTTTTTTCAAAAAAGAAGTCCTCGCCTGCGACCTTAGAAAACTACTTGTAATACACCTCCACGCTGACCTGGTTCGCAGCGGCGACAGAGGCGGTGTCGCTGTCGGCCATGCTGCCGGATGTCACATCCACCGCGATGCCCGTGCTGAAAACCAGGCCGACGCTGGTCGTCATGGTCTGGCACGCGCCGGCCGCCAACAGCTTGCTCACCTGCGGCACGCTGGTGCCCACCGTGGGCGCCGTCCCTAGCGCGAACAGGCGCAGATACGCAGCGGATGCGCCGCTGTTGCAGGCTTCGTATCCATAAATCATCCCGCTACCCGCCTTCACGGTGGCGGCCATAGTGGAAGACGCGGTGTTGATCGCGCGATAGACGCTCGCGCCGCCCGCGCTTACTGCCTGCAGGTAGGCCGGCACGTTATTGGCACTGGGCACTGTCACCACATAAGGACGTCCGGATGTGTCGCATGGCACCGCGCCCTGCTGGCCCGCTGAAAAGCTAGGCAGCGCTGTATTGGCCACGCAGCCAATCACCATGGACGCAGTGGCTGTCCCCGCGCCAGGCGAGACCGGACCCAGCGGAGCAGCCTGCATTGAAGCGGTGGCGGCGCCCGCCGGCAGCGGCAAGGACGACGCGGAGACAGCCTGTGTGACGGGCAGGTTGGAAACCGACACGGAGCCGATGGCGCTGCTGCCGGCCGAAAGCGCCAAGGCGGTGCCAGCGGCAAGGCCAACAGTCCAGGTCCCGGCCTGGCTCACGGCGCCGCTCACCGGCTGCACGGCCGGCAGGTTGGACACGCTGACGGACCCGATGGCGTTGCCTCCTGCCGGCAGGGCGGGCAGGCTTGCTACCCCGACGCTGGTGCCCGCCGCCAGCCCGACGCTCCAGGTTCCTGACTGGCTGATGGCGCCACTCACCGGCTGCACGGCCGGAAAGTTCGATACGCTGACGGATCCGATGGCGTTGCTGCCGGCGGGCAGTGCAGGCAAGGTGGTCACCCCCACGCTGCTGCCAGGCGACAATCCAACATTGGTGCCT
Organism: uncultured Acetobacteraceae bacterium; assembly: GCA_964658235.1. Classification (GTDB taxonomy): domain Bacteria; phylum Pseudomonadota; class Alphaproteobacteria; order Acetobacterales; family Acetobacteraceae; genus BOG-908. The sequence goes on from CAZZYR010000111.1 coordinate 4,469, forward strand.
GCACTCAGCCCCACCATGGCACCAGTGGCTAAGCCGACTGTCCAGCTGCCCGTCTGGCTGAGCGCGCCGCTGACGGGCTGGACTGCTGGGAAATTGGACACGGTCATGGAGCCAATGGCGTTTGTTCCAGCGCCCAATGTTACGGCAGGGGTGCCGGACAGGGTCACCGTGCCGCCTATGCTCAACACGCCTGCGTTGATCAGCCCGTCCAGCGCCGGGTCGGTGACGGGAAACCGGTTGCTGGCGGAAACTGCGCCGGTCGGCAGGCTCACTGTCACGGCGCCACCTGCCGTGCCGGAGCCCCCAAACGCGCAGGGCGCTACCCCGGTGCCGCTGGGGCAGAAGATTGTGACGCCCGGATACCGATTGCGCCCATCCGGCGCCACGAAGCTTGTCTGTCCCAGCGCTGCTGGCGGCACAAAGGTCGTTGCGAGGCCCAGGGCCACGCCAGCGCCCAAGCCGGGCAAGGATTGGGCGTGGATCGTCGATCGGTGCAATGGCATCCCGGCGGTTCCTTCACGGATTTCGGTTTTGATGGAGGACCTGGCGCAACACCGGCGTCTTGCGCGCGTGCCTCGCCACCTAACCGTAAAACTACGGGCGGGCGGGGCACCTAGGCAAGAAAATGTTCTATGTTTGTTTTTCTACTGGGGCGCCTGGAACCGCAGCGTCCCCCTTGTGCAAGGGCCATCCGCTCAATACATCCCCGCACGTCGGACGAATTTGAACTTAGAGGGCCGCGTGCGGTGCTTCGGGCCGCACCCGGCCGCTGGATAGGAGTTTTCGCGTATGAGCAAGGTGATCGGTATCGACCTCGGCACGACCAATTCGTGCGTGGCGATCATGGAAAGTGGCGACGTTCACGTCATCGAGAACAGTGAAGGTGCCCGCACCACTCCCAGCATGGTTGCCTTCAGCGAGAGTGGCGAACGTCTAGTCGGCCAGGCTGCAAAGCGCCAGGCCGTGACCAACCCATCAAACACGCTCTACGCCGTCAAGCGGCTGATCGGCCGCCGTTTTGATGATCCGTTGGTGGCCAAGGACCGCGGCTTGGTCCCTTACAGCATCGTCCGGGCTGACAACGGTGACGCATGGGTGGAAGCACGCGGCGAGAAATATGCGCCGGGCAAGATCAGCGCCGACATTCTCGGCAAGATGAAGGAGACCGCCGAGGCCTATCTCGGCGAGAAGGTCAGCCAGGCGGTCATAACCGTGCCGGCCTACTTCAATGATGCCCAGCGCCAGGCAACCAAGGATGCCGGCCGCATCGCTGGCCTGGAAGTCCTGCGCATCATCAACGAGCCGACCGCCGCCGCGCTGGCCTACGGCATGGACAAGAAGAACGGCGGCACGATCGCCGTCTACGACCTGGGCGGCGGCACGTTCGACGTCTCCGTGCTGGAAATCGGCGACGGCGTATTCGAGGTGAAGTCCACCAATGGCGACACGTTCCTCGGCGGCGAGGATTTCGATGCGCGCGTGATCGATTACCTTGCCAGCGAATTCAAGCGTGACCAGGGCATCGACCTGCGCAACGACAAGCTGGCGCTGCAGCGCCTGAAGGAAGCCGCTGAAAAAGCGAAGATCGAGCTCTCCACTGCCAAGGAGACCGAGATCAACCTGCCCTTCATTACGGCGGACGCCTCCGGTCCGAAGCATCTGGTGATGAAGCTGTCCCGCGCGAAGCTGGAAAGCCTGGTGGACGACCTGATCACCCGCACCATGGACCCTTGCCGTGCGGCTCTGAAGGATGCGGGCGTGACCGCGTCCGAGATCAACGAGGTCATCCTCGTCGGCGGCATGACCCGCATGCCGAAGGTGATCGAGGCCGTCAAAGCCTTCTTCGGCCGTGACCCGGCGCGCAACGTGAATCCGGACGAAGTGGTTGCCATCGGCGCGGCTATCCAGGGCGCCGTCCTACGTGGCGACGTCAAGGATGTGCTCCTGCTCGATGTCACCCCGCTCAGCCTTGGCATCGAGACGCTGGGTGGCGTGTTCACCCGCCTGATCGATCGCAACACCACGATCCCGACGAAAAAGAGCCAGATCTTCTCCACGGCGGACGACAACCAGGGCGCGGTCACCATCAAGGTGTTCCAGGGCGAACGCGAGATGGCGGCGGACAACAAGATGCTGGGCCAGTTCGATCTGGTTGGCATCCCGCCCGCGCCGCGCGGCATGCCGCAGATCGAGGTGACGTTCGACATCGATGCAAACGGCATCGTCAGTGTCAGCGCGCGTGACAAGGCCACCGGCAAGGAGCAGCAGATCCGCATCCAGGCCAGCGGCGGATTGTCCGACGCCGACATCGAGAAGATGGTCAAGGACGCCGAGGCGAACGCCGACGCGGATAAGAAGCGCCGTGAAATGGTGGAGGCTAAAAACCACGCAGAGGCCACGGTCCATTCGGTTGAGAAGAACCTTAAGGAGCACGGCGACAAGATGCCGGCCGCGGACCGGGCTGAAGCGGAGTCCGCTGTCGCAGCCGTCAAGTCCGCCATGGACGGCACGGACGCCGATGCGCTGAAGGCTGCGAGTGAGCGTCTGAGCCAGGCGTCCATGAAGATCGGCGAGCACGTCTATAAGGCGGAGGCTGCGGCGAACGCGGCGCAGGAGGCTCCGGCCGCTGCGGGCGGCGACAATGTGGTCGATGCCGAGTTCGAAGAACTGGACGAGAGCAAGAAGAAGTCAGCTTAAGGTAGCCTGGGGCGCCGCCTCAGACTCCGCCGGCCAAGGCCATCGGACACCATTCGTGGGGGTCTGGGGCCTCAGGC
>CAZZYR010000112.1:0-7201 GCA_964658235.1 uncultured Acetobacteraceae bacterium
AGGTGTTCGGAGGCAATGCGGCGGCGGTGGCCGGGCTGACGGCGGCGACGGGGGGGCGGTTCCTGGCTTTGGCGGGGGGGGTGCTGGTGTTTGCGGATGATGTGCTGGTGGGGGCGGTTGGGGTGGCAGGGTCTTTGCCGGAGAACGACGAGCGGTTTGCGGTGGCGGGGGTGGTGGCTGGGGGGTTTGTTTCGCCGGGGTGAGAGAACGGCAGACAAGCAAGGGTTCACCACAAAGGCGACGACGCGAAGGGCACGAAGAAGATCAGCAAGGCGAACGACGGTCGGATTTGTTCTACACGGACTTTCGCGTTTTGCCCGCGGGGCGGGTCATGGTGAATGATTAATGGTTTTTGAGTCTTCTTCGTGATCTTTCTTGGCTTTTTTCTACTTCGTGCCTTCGTGGTGACTCTTTCTGTCTTGCTTGCCCTGCCACGACCGTGCGGATGCCTGGGTCAAGCCCGGGCATGAGGGGTGCGGGTTTACGCGGTGCGCCAGGTGGGCGCGCGTTTTTCTCGGAAAGCTCTGTAGCCCTCGCGGCCGTAGGGCTGAGTGGACATATAAGAAACGAAACTTGCGAGCTCCAGGGCGGTGCCTTCGGCGGGGGAGAGGCCTTCGCCTTCGGCGAAGATGCGTTTCATGGCGGCGATGGTGGCGCGGGGTTTGTCGGTGAAGGTGTGGGCGAAGGCGATGGCGCGGGGCAGCAGCTCTGCCAGCGGGACGGCCTGCAAAGCGAGGCCGTAGTCCACGGCTTCGCGGCCAGCGAGCCAGCGGGCGGAGAGGATGAGTTCTTTGGCGCGTTGCTGGCCGATGCGGCGGCGGAGACGGAGGGTGACGCAGGCGGGGACGACGCCGGCGTCCGTGTGCGCGTCGCCGATCTTGGCTTCCTCGGCGATGATCATGAAGTCCATGCCGAGGCAGAGTTCGAAGCCGCCGGCGCGCGCGTAACCATTGACGGCGGCGATGGTGGGGATGGGGAGCGCCTCCAGCCGTTCGATGATTTTCGCCAGGCGGCGGACCACGGTTTCGAAATAGGGGATGTCCTCGAAGGCGTGGTCCAGCAGGTCCAGGTCCAGGCCGACGCAGAAGGCGCGGCCGGTGCCGGTGACGATGAGGGCGCGGGTGGCCGTGTCGAATTCCAGGTCGTCCAGCACGGATTCCAGGTCGGCCAGGCGGGCCGGGGTGATGGCGTTGAGCTTGGCGGGCAGGGTGAAGGTAACGATGGCCACACGGTCGGATTTTTCCAGCGTAAGGGTGGTCAATGTCATGCGGGCGTTCCTTGGAAGTCAGCGTGCGGGAAACCGGCATTTGCGACGGCGCGGCGATAGGGGGCCAGGCCGAGGGTGAGCAGGGCGATGCCGAGGGGGGCGGCGATGGCGGCGAGCACGGCGAGGGCGGGGCCGAGGGCGCGTTCGTCGTGGAAAACGCGGTCGCTGAGGAAGGCGACGAAGGTGGGTCCGCAGCCGATGCCGGCGAGGTTGAGGCCGAACAGGTAGAAGGCGGAGACCTGGCCGCGGAGCTGGTTGGGGGTGATTTCCTGGAGTGCCGCCGCGGCCGCGCCGTAAGGCAGGCTGCCGAAGAGCGCGAACAGGCAGACCAGGACGGTGGCACTCCAGGCGGGGACAAAGGGAAGCAGCACGCTGCAGGGCAGGATGCAGGCGGCCGAGAGGATGCCGATTTCCAGGCCGGCGGCGGCGCGGCCGGCTTCGCGCATGCGGGCGGCCAGCGCGCCGCCCAGGGTGATGCCGGCGGTACCGAAGACCAGCAGGGCCAGGCCGAGCACGAGGCCGACATGCGGCAGAGTCCAGCCATGCGCGCGGACGAAGAAACTTGGCAGCCACGTCATGGCGCCGTTCCACAACAAGCTTGCCGCCGCGTAGCCGCCGATCAGGAAGCCGTAGGCGCCGCGCCGCGCCCAGACGAAGCGCCAGCCGGCGCTGATCGAGCCAGGCGCGAGGAAGGCGGCGACCTGGCGGCGGGGCGGCTCCCGCAGGGTCAGCGCGAGCGCGGCGACGAGCAAGCCGGGCAGACCGACCACAAAGAACAGCGCCTGCCACGGCTCCAGCGTGCCGATGCCGGGCAGCTGGATGGCCGGCATCAGCCCGACCAGCGCACCGCCGCCGATCAAGGCGAGGCCGGAGCCGGCGTAGATGGAGGCGGAATAGATGCTAAGCGCGCGGGGCAGCGCCGCCGGCTCGAAGACGTCCGCCAGCAGGGAGAAGGCGGCGGGGGAAAGTGCCGCCTCGCCCACGCCGACGCCGGTGCGGGCGAGGAAGAGCTGGGTGAAGTCGCGCGAAACGCCGCAGAGGGCGGTCATCACGCTCCACGTGGCGATGCCGGCCATGATGATGCGGCGCCGGCTGTACATGTCCACCAGGCGGCCAATGGGCATGCCGAGCGTGGTGTAGAACAGGGCGAAGGCGACGCCGCTGAGCAGGCTGAGCTGGAGATCCGTGATGTGCAGGGTGGCACGGATGGGCTTGACCAGGAGCGTCAGCAGCGTTCGATCCACGTAGGATAGCGTGTAGGCCAGGACCAGCACAGCGACGGCATAAATGCCGGCGGCGTTGGCGCGGTGCGTGCCTTGCCCGCTCACAGGGCGCGCAGGGCCCGGGTCAGGACCTTGCCATTGGCAGTGCGCGGCAAAGCGGGGAGGAAGCGGGTCTCGCGCGGTACCTTGTATGCAGCCAAGCGCTCCCGGCAGAACGCCTCCAGCTCCGGATGCGCCAGGGCAGCATTCTGGCGCAGGGCGACGAAGGCGCAGACGCGCTCGCCCCATTTCTCGTCCGGCACGCCTATCACGGCGGCTTCGGCGATGGCGGGGTGGACGGCCAGCACGTCCTCGATCTCACGCGGATGGATGTTGACGCCGCCGGAGATGACCAGGTCGCCGCGGCGGCCGGCGAGATAGAGGAAGCCATCCTCGTCGAAGCGGCCCATGTCGCCGACCGAAAGCCAGCCGTTGCGCAAGGCGGCTTCGGTTTCCTCCGTGCGGTTCCAGTAGCCGTTGAACATGCAGGGCGAGGTGGAGAAGACATCGCCGATTGTACCGGGCGGGCAATCCTTGCCGTCCTCATCGAGGATCTTGACGAGGGTGTGGGCGAAGGGGAGGCCGACACAGGCTTCGTGGGTGAGCTGGTGGCGCGGCTTGAGCGAGCTGACCAGGCCGGATTCGGTGGCGCCGTAGATTTCGTGCAGCACGCCGTCGCCGAAATAGGGGACGATGCGCTGCTTCATCGCGGCGCTGAGCGGAGCGGCGTTGGCGATGATGGCGCGCAGGCCTGGCTGTTTGCATTCTTCCAGGACGGAAGCGTCCAGCGCGAAGATCTTGTGGAAATGGGTGGGCACCATGAAGGTGCCGGTGATGCCGCCATGCTTGAAGCGGCGCAGCACGGCCTCGGCATCGAAGCCCTGGGCGATTTCCAGCGTGCCGCCGCCTTGCAGGGCGGCCATGGGGAAGCCGAGGCCGGCGCCGTGGTTCATCGGCGTGGTGGTGAGGAACACGTCGTCCGCACCGAAGCAGCCGAATTCCGTGTGCGAGAGGAAGCCCACCATGATGCGGGCGCGGTGCGGCAGGAGTACGCCCTTCGGCTGGCCGGTGGTGCCTGAGGTGTAGGGGATGGTCCAGGTGTCCCACTCGGCGACGGCCGGGCGCGGCTGCGGCGTGGCGCTGGCGAGCCAGGCTTCGTAGTCGGTGCCGAGGATCACGATACGGCGCAGCAGAGGCAGATGAGCGCCTTGCAGAAGTGCGGCGGTGGCTGGGTCCGCGAAGAGCAGGCGGGCCTGCGAATCGTGCAGGGCGGCGACCATTTCGGGCCGGGTGAGCTTGCAGTCCAGCGTGGCGACGGGGATGCCGGCTTCCGGCACGCCGCAGACGATTTCGATGTAGCTCATGCTGTTGGGGGCGATGATGGCGGCGTGGGCGCCGTGCGGGAGGCTCAAAGCGAGGGTGGCGTCGGTGGCCTGGTCGATGCGGCGGAGCAGGGTGGCGTAGTCGCGCGTGGCGGTGCCCATGCGCAATGCGATGCGGGAGGGGCCGCGGCCGGCGGCGGCGCGGATGCCGCTGGCGATGGTCATGGGCCGGAAGGTGGACGGCAGGCTCACGCGGCGCCGATCCGGCTGAAGATGCGCAAGGCGTTTTCCCGCATCAGCTTGGCGTGCGCGGCGGCGCGCAGGCCGAGGGCGGCGACTTCGGCGACGGCGCGTTCCGGATCGATCACCGGCCAGTCCGTGCCGAACAGCACCTTGTGGCTGCCGTAGCTGTCCGCGTAGCGGACGTAATTGGGCGGCCAGTGTTTTGGCGCGTAGGCGTCTCCGGCGGTGTAGATATTGGCGTGTTTCCAACACATGGCGATCATTTCGTCGGCCCAGGGGATGCCGATGTGGATGCCAATGAGGACCAGCTCAGGAAAATCGATGGCGACCTGATCCAGCAGGATGGGGCGCGCGACGGAGGGCAGGCGGCGGTCCCGGCTGTAGATCAAGTTCTGGCCGACCTGCATCATGATCGGGATGCCGAGTTCGCAGCATTTGGCGTAGGTGGGATAGATCTGCGCCGCGTCCGGCTTCATGGCGAACCAGTGCGGATACCAGTGCGCGCCGACGAAGCCGAAGTCGTGCACCGCCTGCTCCAGGTCCCGCAACTGCTCCATGCCGCGGGTGGGATCGATGCCGGCCAAACCGGAGAAGCGGTCCGGATGTTTGCGGCAGATCTCCGTGATGGCGGCATAAGGTACCTCGAAAGAGCCGCGTACGCGCAGGTCTCCGGCGCGCACGGCGATGAGCAAGGAGCGTTCGATGCCGGCGCGGTCCATGCGGCGGAGGTAGTCGTCGATGGAGACGCCTTCGCGGATGGCGGGGTTCATGCGGACCTGGGCTTTGAAGTCCTCGTCCAGACCGGTCCAGCCGGCGGTGACGGCTTCCGGCGTGAAGATGTTGCAGACGATGTCGATCGTGCCGGCCAAGCTAATTGTCCAATTCGCGCGATGGGTGTGCGGGTGCGCGACATCCCAGACGGCGCGGCGCGCGCCCAGCCTGCTTGCAGATAGATGCAAGGCTAAAGCGGTCTGCTTGCACGTCATGCCGGGCGCCGCGAGCTTGCGTTCCCGGCCAGCCAGACAACGGAAAAGACCAGACAGACATGGCATATCGCCTCGGCGTGGACGTTGGTGGCACGTTCACCGACCTGCTTCTGTTCAACGATGACGACGGCCGCTTCTGGCGGCACAAGACGCCCTCCACGCCGGCGGACAGCTCGCGCGGCGTGCTGACCGGCGTGAACGCAATCTGCGCGAATGCGGAGATCACGCCGGACGTGATCGGGCTATTCCTGCACGGCACGACGGTGGCGACAAACGCTGTGCTGGAGGGCAAGGGCGCGCGGGTTGGGCTGATCACCACCACGGGGTATCGGCAGGTGCTGCAGATTGCGCGCTCGCTGGTGCCGGGCGGGCTGGCAGCTTGGATCGTTTGGCCGAAGCCGGAGCCGCTGGCGAAGTTGGAGGACAGTTTCGAGATCGGCGGGCGCATCGGCGCGGACGGGACGGAGATCCGGAAGCTGGACGAGGCGGATGCGCGGCGCGCGCTGGAGGCGCTGCGGGCGCGCGGCGTGGAAGCGGTGACGATTGCGTTGATGAACGCCTACGCGAACGGCGCGCATGAGCGGCGCGTGGCGGAGCTGGCGGCCGAAATCCTGCCGGATATTCCGCTGTCCATGAGCCATGCGGTTCTGCCGGAGATGCAGGAATACGAGCGAACGCTGACGACGGTGGCAAACGCGGCGATGCGGCCGGTGGTGGGCAGCTACGTGCGCAATCTGCGCCAGGGGCTGCGCGATGTGCACATGCAGGGGAGCATCGCGCTGCTGCGCTCCGATGGCGGGCTGATGGCCTCCGAGACGGCAGAGGAAAGCCCGGTGAGCCTCCTGATGTCCGGCCCGGCGGGCGGCGTGGCAGGCGCGCTGTGGGTGGCACGGCAGGCCGGGCTGCCGAACATCCTGACGCTGGATGTGGGCGGGACATCCACGGACGTGGCGCTGATCGAGACGTACGAGCCAAGGCGCACGCGGATCACCCATGTGGGCGACTTGTCCGTGCGCGCGTCCTCGCTGGACGTGAAGACGGTGGGGGCTGGCGGCGGGTCCATCGCGCATGTGCCGACACTGACGCGGGCGCTGCGGGTGGGGCCGCAATCGGCCGGCGCAGTGCCCGGGCCGGCGGCGTATGGCAAGGGCGGCACGCAGGCGACTGTGACGGACGCCAATGTCGTGCTGGGCTATCTGCCGGAGAACCTGCTGGGCGGCGCGTTCCGGCTGGACCGCGCGGCGGCGACGGCGGCGGTGCAGACCGTGGCGGACGCGCTGGGCATCGCGCTGTACGAGGCGGCGCGCGGCATCATCGACATCGCCAACGAGAACATGTTCGGCGCGCTGCGGATGATTTCCGTGCAGCAAGGCTACGATCCGCGCGACTTCGCGCTGATGGGGTTCGGCGGCGCCGGGCCGCTGCACGTGAATGCGGTGGCGCGGCTGATGGGGTCCTGGCCGGCGGTCTCGCCGGTCTCACCGGGCGTGCTGTGCGCGCTGGGCGATGCGACCACGCCGATGCGCACGGAGGCGGCGCGGTCCCTGTCCAAGTTGCGCAGCGCGGTCAGCGATGCGGAGGTGCTGGCGCTGCTGCGCGATATGGAGGCGCAGGCGCGCGCGGCGCTGACGGCCGACGGCGTGGCGGCGGACGCGATGACGCCGCAGTTCGAGATCGATGTGCGCTATCATGGGCAGGCCTTCGAGGTGCCGATGCCCGTGGCGATCGAGGGATTTGGAGAAGGCGGGCTGGACCGGCTGGCCGATGCGTTCGACGCGGAGCACCGCCGGCTGTTCACGTTCACGATGGATGCGGAACAGGAATTCGTGAACCTGCGCGTGGTGGTGGTGGGCAAGGTGGCGGATATTCCGGCGCAGCCGATCCCGGCGGGTGACGGCGATCCGCGTGCTGCGAAGCTGCGCGCGCATGAGATGTGGATCGATGGCGGCATAAAGCCTGGGGCGATCTACGATCGTTCGAAACTGCGGGCGCGGGACAGGATTGTGGGTCCGGCTGTGGTGGTGGAGATGGATTCGACCACGCTGGTGCTGCCTGGGTACGTGGCGACGGTGGACAAGTTTGGGAATATTCTAATCAGGCCAGAGTAAGAAAGGCCTTCTT
>CAZZYR010000113.1:0-7196 GCA_964658235.1 uncultured Acetobacteraceae bacterium
CGAACATGATCCCCCGCTCGTCATGCCGGAATGATCCCAGCGTCCGCAGCGGCTCCATCCGATCCGGCCGCTCCCCCGTCGCCTGGTCGATCGTCGTCACGATGCACCTGTCGCACGCCTTCGCCACCCGGAACTCCGCCCCGCCAATCCTTATTCTGCGCCAGCAATCCTCCGCCCACGCCGCCGCCCCATCCACCACCAGATTCCCCCTGAAGCGGCTGATCGGCACCGCCCGCCCCAGCCGACCGTTCAAGTCGGCCAAGGACCCCAGGCTCGTCAGCAGCACCGGAAACCCATCCGCAAAACTCACATGCTCGCCTGCCTTCCCATACGCGCTGGACACCGGCCGCGCCGCCGTGTCGTCCATGTGCACCAGCCGGCACGCCACCCCCAGCGCCCCGCTCAGCCATACGCACGCCGCCTGATCCGCCACCGCCGCCACCAGCCTGTCCCGCCAGATGCTCACCTCCACCCGCTCGGCCCCGCCCCCCGGCGGCGCCACGCGCACCTCGCCAAATCCCGGCATTTGCAGCGTCAGCCCCGCCGCATCATGCGCAGCCTGCACCACCGCCATCCGCGGCAGCACCCGCTGGGTCAGCATCCGGCCGGCCGCATCCACCACCATCCACCGCCGGTCACCCGCCAACCCCCATTGCTCCACCACGGTCCGCGCAGGCGCCGTCCCTGCGCACCCCTTCACCGGAAAGACGTGAATCTCAGCCAACCGCAAAACAGCGCTCCCATGGATGCATGCCCGGCCCCCTTCGCCGTCCGCGAAGGCGGCCGCCGTCACGCGCTATACGGGGCAGGCGGCTCGGTGCCGGGATCAGGAACCGTCCGTATCCACCCCGGAAGATCCGCTACGCCGCGTTGGGCGCGCTGCCGTCACGGCCGCTTCAATCTCAGCGCCGGACATCGGCGACAAATTCATCGCCTGGATCGTGCCCACCGGCTCCAGCAGCGGCCGCCAGGAGCGGCTGCGGAGCGCTTCCTCCAGCAACCACTGGATCGCCCCATCGGACAGCAGGCCAGCCTCCCGCGCCCGCTGCGCCAGCTCGTCCTGCAACCGCACTTCGATCAGCGTCACGCTCCGCCTCCCGCATCGATCTCCCTCGCCCCCTCAAGCTGGGCTACACTCCCAATATGTCCACTTCAACATCCATCCTCCGCATCGGCGTCATCGGCGCCGGCCATTTCGGCCGCTTCCACGCGCTGAAAATCGCAGCCAGCACCCGCGCCGCCCTCGTCGGCATCACGGATGTGGACCCCGCCCGCGCCGCCATCCTCAGCCGCGAACTCGGCGGCGTCCCCGCCCTCGGCCTCGCCGACCTGCTGGAGACCGCCGACGCCGTCGTCATCGCCACCCCCGCCGAAGCGCATTACGACATCGCCGCCCTCGCGCTGGACTCCGGCCGCCACGTCCTCGTCGAAAAGCCCATCGCCGCCACGCTCGCCCAGGCCGACCAGCTCGCCCGCCTCGCCGAGACCCGCAACCGCGTCCTCCAGGTCGGCCACCTCCTCCGATACTCCCCCGAACACGCCGCCATCGCCGCCCGCATCACCCGGCCCCTCTACATCGAAGCCACCCGCATCGCCCCCTTCAAACCCCGCGGCACCGACGTAAGCGTCATCCTGGACCTCATGATCCATGACATCGACCTCGTGCTCTCTCTGGTGAATTCGGACATCGAGTCCGTGGACGCCCTCGGCGCCGCCGTCTCCTCCCAGTTCGAAGACATCGCCAACGCCCGCATCCGCTTCGCCAATGGCTGCGTCGCCACCATCACCGCCAGCCGAATCAGCCTCAAAACCGAACGCCGCATGCGCCTCTTCAGCCAGGAAGGCTACCTCTCCGCGGACTTCGTCGAACGCAAACTCACCATGATCGGCAAATCAAACCCCGGTATCGAAATCCCCAACACCGACGGCTTCCTCCTCGAACAAGCCACTTGGCCCGACCACGACGTCCTTGAAGCCGAACACACCGCCTTCATCTCCTCCTGCCTCGACAACACCCCCGTCCTCGTCAACGCCCTGGCCGGCCGCCGTGCATTGGAGGCAGCACTGGCGGTGGGGGCGGGCATGGCGCGATCTCGGGAGATTGCGGAGGCGTCGGGGCTGATCACATAGAAAGATAAGGCAAGGCCTTCTTTTTTGAAAAAAAGAAGCAAAAAACTTTTGCGAATGGCTGCGAAGGCGTTTGTTTCAAGGGTCTGCCCTTTTCAAAAAAGAAGTGCTTTCTTTCTCGGCTGATGTTCATTCGTAATCAGAAAAACTTTTGTCTGTTAAGATTGCTTGGCGCGGATGCGGTTGTTGCGGGGGCCGTGTTCAAGATCGCACAGGCCGAGTGCTTCCATCATGGGTGGGACGTAGACGCCAAACCGGCCGCGCAGGCCTTTCTTGAGGCCATACCAGCCACCAATCGGATTGTCCGCCGCGCGCCCCCACGCCTCTACGGTCCCGGGCTTGGCCGGCTTCTGCTCATCGGCGCCGCCCAATTCCACCCAGCCGCCATCCGCGGTCAGCATGGCCAGCAGGTCATCCACGCAGCGTGCATCGTAGTGCAACACCGTCTTGCCCACCGTGCACACGAGCACGCGGATCCCATCCTTGTCGTCCACATGCATCGTGAACGCCGCCGTACCCGGTGCCGTTGTCAACATCCAAGGATTTGCTGCCGTCCTATCCAACGCCACCATCGCCGCCCCCAAAGAGTACGGCATTGCACCAAACCGTCTACCTCTGTCCATCATTCCGCGACAGCACTGACAAAAGTTTTTTGGTTCTTTTTTTCAAAAAAGAACGTCTTCCTTCTCCAAAACCTCCAACACCGCCCGCGCCGCCGCCTCACTCGGCACCCCCTCCGGCGCCCGCAAACTTGCCATCACCGCCCCGAACGCCGCCCGCTGCGCGCCCGCCACCCCCGCATCGCTCAGCAACACCCGAACAGTCGCCGCCAGCTTCTCCGGCGTGCACGCATCCTGCAGCAACTCCGGCACCACCAGCCGCCCCGCCAACAGATTCACCATCGCCACATGCTCCACCCGGATCAGCCGCCGCGCCAATGCCGCCGTCACCGGATGCGTCCGATACGTCACCGCCATCGGCACGCCCGCCAGCGCCAGCTCCAGCGTGGACGTCCCCGATTTCGTCAGCGCCGCGCCGGCCGCCGCATACGCATCATGTTTGTCATCAAGGTCCGTCAGGATCAGCGGCTTGATCGCCCATCCTGTCGCCTCCCGCGCCACCACGTCCGCCACCGCGGCAGAGCTGGGGATCACCGGCAGCAACAGCGGAAAGTCCCGCTGCAGCAACGCCATCGCGCGCCCGAACACAGGCATCAGCCGCGGCGCCTCGTTCCGCCGGCTCCCCGGCATCAGCACCACCACCCGCGTCCCTGCCGCCAGCCTGTGCCGCGCGAAGAACCGCGCCGCATCCCCGGTGTCCGCGCCCGACTGCAAAACCGGATGCCCCACGAACACCGCCGGCAATCCGTGCCGCCCGAAAAACGCCACCTCGAACGGCAACAGGCACAGCAGCCGGTCCCACAAGCCGGGATACTTCCGCACGCGGCTCTCCCGCCATGCCCACACCTGCGGCCCCACATAGTGCACGCGGCGCAACCCAAGTGGTTTGATCCGCTTCAGCAGCCGCAACGCAAATCCCGGACTATCGATCGTCACCACCAGGTCCGGCCGCCGCATTTCGATATCCGCCACCGCCTCGCCAAGCCGCCGGTTCAGCGCCCGCAGCCGCGGCAGGATCTCCGCCAGTCCCATCACCGCCAGGTCCCGCATCGGAAACAGGGACACCAGCCCCGCCGCCTCCATGCGCGGACCGCCGATGCCGCAAAACTCCAGCCCGGGACGCATCTCTTGCAAAGCCAGCATCAGCCTGGCCCCCAGCACGTCCCCGCTGGCCTCCCCCGCCAGCAGCCAGATACGTGCCATCAGCCGTACAATACCGCCGGATCAACCAGCGGTGCCGCCACCTCCACTGCCGAACCATCTCGCCAGGCAGTGAAGAAACAGGAACGCCGCCCCGTGTGGCAAGCCACGCCCACCTGATCCACCAGCAGCAGCAGCGTATCCCCGTCGCAATCCCACCGCATCTCCACCAGCGTCTGGGTCTGACCGGAACTCTCCCCCTTTCGCCAAAGTCCCTGACGACTCCTACTGAAATAGCAAACCCGCCCGGTGGCGAGTGTCTCCTCCACCGCCGCCTTGTCCATCCACGCCAGCATCAGCACCTCGCCGGTGTCGTGCTGCTGCGCGATCGCCGGGATCAACCCGTCTTCGTTGAAATGGAGCGTGTCAATCACGGCTGAATCCTGTCAGGAGGTCTGGCGCTGCAGCCACGCCGCACCCAGTGCGCAAACGCCGCCTCATCCAGTTCGCCAGCGGCCAGCTGCGTCATCACGCGCACTGCATCGGCCGGATCGAACGCCAGGCGCGCATCATGGTCGGCCAGGAAAACCCGCGCGACCACCCAGGCCGTGCGCTTATTCCCGTCGGCAAAACAGTGGCCGCGCTCCAGCCCGTAAGCATACGCCGCGGCAAGATCGGCAACATCCGGCGTGCCATACGCCGCCAGATGTTGTGGCCGCGCCAGTGCCGCCTCCACGCCACCCAGATCGCGCACACCGGGCAGCCCGCCATGCTCGGCAATCTGCCTGTCATGCACGGCAAACACCACGCTGGACCCGATCCAGCGCCATGCCGTCACTTCGCCAAGGCGCGCAGCACGTCACGGTCGTCATGCATCACCGTCTCCGCGAGCGCCATCTGCCGCGCGAACTCCGGATCGAACGGCGTCAGCCTGTATGCGCCACCAGGCGCCTCCGTCAGATAGAGCGTGTCGCCCTTCTGCACCTTCAAATGCGCCATCGCCTCCTTCGTCAGGATGACACCAGCCGAAGCACCCACCGTCGTCACCTTAAAGGTCAGCATCGTATCATCCGCTATATAATAGTCATTATATAGCCATCAGCCCGGCTTCGCCAAGTCACCCCGCCCATCCCATCACACGCCGCCCGCGCTCCAGATCCGCTACCAGATCCGCCACATCCTCCAGCCCGATATGGAACCGCACCGCCGGCCCCTCGAAGCCCAGCTCGCCCGCCGTCCGGCTCACAAACCCCGTTGTCGGCAGCGCCAGGCTTTCGTAGCCGCCCCAGGACGCGCCGATCCCGAACAGCTCCAGCGCATCCACGAAACGGTGCGTCTCCTCCACCGTCACGCCCGCGCCGAACACCACGCCGAACAGGCTGCACGCCCCGGTAAAATCCCGCTTCCACAGATCATGTCCTGGCGCACCCGGCAGCGCGGGATGCAGCACGCGCGCCACTTCCGGCAGCCCGGCGAACCATGCCGCCACCGCCAGCCCGGACGACGCCTGCCGCTCCAGGCGCACCGCCATTGTCCGCAGCCCGCGCAACGTCAGCCAGCAATCGTCCGGCGAGGCATACTGCCCCAGCACCAGCGCCGCATCGCGCACGATCTTCCAGTGCGCCTCGTCGCGCACCGTCGCGGACCCGATCAGAACGTCCGAGTGCCCACCGGCATATTTCGTCAGCGCCTGGATAGACACATCCACCCCATGCGCGAACGGCTGGAACGCATGGATGCCCCAGGTATTGTCCATCAGCACCGCGGCACCGCGCGCATGCGCAAGTTCCGCCAATGCCGGCACGTCCTGGACCTCGAAACTATGGCTGCCGGGACTTTCCACGTACAGCACGCGCGTGTCCGCCCTGAACATCGGCGCCAGCTCGGAAGCCGTGCAATCGGCGCGGTAATAGGTGGTCGTCACACCCATCCGCTTCAGCATCGTGTCGCAAAAGGTCCTGACCGGGCCATACACACTGTCGGGCATCAGGCAATGCGTGCCGGTGCCCAGATAGCCCAGCAGCGGCGTGGTGCACGCCGCCAGCCCCGTCGAGAACAACTGGCAGCGCGTGCCGCCTTCCACCGCCGCAACCACATCCTCCAGCGCGTGATGCGTGGCCGAGCCCTGCGTCCCGTATGTCAGCGCCTGGTCGAACCGCCGCTTCAGATGCGCCCGGCGCTGCGCCATGTTTTCGTAAAGCACCGTGGACCCGCGATGCACCGGCGGATTGACGAACCCGTGCACCTTCGTGCCTGCCCGTCCCGCGTGGGACAGCCTCGTCGCCAACCCCATGCCGCGCGTCTCTTCCGTGCTCATCCCACCACCTTCGGCGTCTCCGGCCGGGATGCCCATTCGGTCCAGGACCCATCGTACAGCGCGCCTTCCGGCAGGCCCGCCACCGCCATCCCCAGGGTCAGGATCGCCGCCGTCACGCCTGTGCCGCAGCTCGTCACCACCGGCCGCGATCCATCTGCGCCTGCCGCGGCAAAGCGCGCCAGCAAGGCGTCCGGCGCCAGCATCGTCTGATCCGGCGCCAGCAGCTCGCTGGCCGGCAGGCTGGCCGCGCCCGGCATGTGGCCGCTCGGCAAGCCAGGCCGCGGCTCCGGCGCGGTGCCGGCAAACCGCCCCGCCGCACGCGCGTCCAGCACAAGTTCAGCGCCTGTCACGGTGTTATGCATCATGTCTCCCAGCCCGCGCAGCCGGGTGGCGCGCAGATTGGCCTTGAAATCGCCCGCGGGCGCGGCGGCCGGCAGCCCGGTCTCCAACGCGCGTCCTTCGGCCCGCCATTTCGGCAGGCCGCCATCCAGCACGGACGCCCGCGTATGGCCGAACAGCCGCATCAGCCACCACCCGCGCGCCGCGGAAAACAGCCCCTTCTGGTCGTAGAAAACAATCCGGTCCCGGCTGGACACACCCAGCGCCGCCACCATCCGCTCGAACCGCCCAGCCGAAGGCACCATATGCGGCAGGTCCGTCTCCTGATCCGCTATTGCGTCCAGATCGAAGAACCTTGCGCCGGGCAAATGGCCTTCCGCGAAAATCGCCGCCGCGTCGAACGGTTCGGCCGGCATGTAGAACGTGGCATCGAAGATGCGCAGGTCCGGCGCCGCCAGATGCGCGGCCAGCCACTCGGTGCTCACCAGCGGTGTCATGCAGAAGCCTCCAGCCATTTTGCCCGCAGCCATTCCCGCCGCGCCGCGAACCACAACAAACCAAGGCTCGCAACCGAGTTCGGGTAAGCGCCCGCCACGGCCTGCCCGATCACGTGGGCCGCGGGCAGCGCACGCACCCGGATATCCTCCTGCTCG
>CAZZYR010000114.1:0-1059 GCA_964658235.1 uncultured Acetobacteraceae bacterium
GGGCGATGTCGCGGGCGAGGTCATCTGCGTGCGGGGCGGCGCCGGGGCCGGCCGGATGGGTGGTAAGGGCGACGTGGCGGGCGGCGAGCGGCTGGTGGGTGGTGCCGCGCTCGATGGCGAGTTCGGCGGCGAGGGTGACGGTGCCTGAGGCATCGGCGTCGAAGGCGAGGATATCGACTTCGACGCGCAAGGCGGGGTCCGCGGAGATGGCGCCGGACTGGGCGAAGACGGCGGTGCCAGGCAGGCGCTGGCCGAGATCCTGGGCAAGCACGCGGCCGATCATGTCACCGAGCGGTTCGGCCCAGCGGAGCTGGCTGTTCACATCAAGGCGGTAATTGGCGGATTTCAGCACGACGTCCGAGCGGTCCAGATACCCTGCAAGACCTGGGCGGCGGATTTCGATGGTGCTGGGGCCGCCTGCCACGGGCGCACCCGGCGCCACCTGAAGCGTGTAGTAAGTCGGGTCCGGAGAGCTGCACCCAGCAATCAGGCTGCAAGCCAACACCGCGACAGCCCCGACAAAAGTTTTTTGCTTCTTTTTGTCAAAAAAGACGTCCTTGCCTTGCCTCATCTCTCCCCCGCTGTCCCAGTCCGCCCGCGTATCAACGCTTCCGGATGCCGATCCAGGAAATCCACCAGCAGGCGGATGCTGCGCGCTGCATCGTTTACCTGATCCAGCACACGCGCCACGCCGCGCTGGAAGTCCGAATTGCCGCCGTATCCGCCTTCTCCCAGCGCCGCGTTCGCGTGCGCCACGGCTTCCTGCAGGTCCGCGCTGATCTTGGGCAGGCGTTGCAGCACGGGCGTCAGCCCTTGATCCGCGTGACGCACCAGGTGCTGCACATCCGTCAGCGTCGCACTGAGTTTCTGCAGCGCGTTCTTCACGTCCGGACCGCTGACGGTGCGGTTTACGGAGGCCAGCGTCTCGTTCAGGTTGCGGCCGATTTGGTCGAACGGGATCCGGTCCAGCTTGGTGGCGATGTCGCTGAGCGAGGTGGTGATGTTGTCCAGGCCGCCGCCCTGGCTCGGCATGACCAAAGCTTCGCCCTCCTGCGTCAC
>CAZZYR010000114.1:1069-7192 GCA_964658235.1 uncultured Acetobacteraceae bacterium
CCTCCGGCGCGCTGGGTATGTATTGCAGCGAGATATCCTTCTGGCCGGTGATGAAGTTGCTGGATTCCAGCACGGCGCGCATGCCCTGCCGCACCAGCGCGCGGGTGACCGTCTGCGGCTGGGCCTCGCTGCTGACCTCGGAGTCCGAGAACACACGCTCCGGCTGGAGTTCGTAGGACACACGTGCCCGCATCTGGCCGTGGGCGCTGTCCAGCATCAGCTTGACGTCCGTGACGGTGCCGATCTGGATGCCGAACACCTCCACCGCGGAGCCGCGCGTCAGCCCGCCGACGGAACTGTTGAAATAAGACACAAACGGAATCTTCCTGGTGAATCCAGCGGAGTCTGCCTGGCCCTTGTCGTCGTAGAGCTGGAATGTGGCGTTGGGTGGACTGACCGGTGCCATGCTGCGGACGTGCGGCGTCTCGAACGCCACGCCGCCGGACAGCAGGGCCTGCAGCGATTCCAGCTCCACATGCACGCCGCCGCCGCCCAGGCTGACCGACAGGCCCGAGGAGTTCCAGAAATGCGTGTTCTGGTGCACGAACTGGTCGAACGGCTTGCGGACGAAGACATTGATGGTAACCGGGCCCAGCCCGTTGCCCAGATCGTAACTCAGCACTTCGCCCACGGTCACGTCGCGGTAGAAAACCGGCGCACCAGGCCCAAGTGATCCCAGCCGGGAGGCGCGCAGCACATAGCTTTGGCCGGGTTCGTCGGACCGCTTGCCTGGCGGCTCCTCCAGCCCGGTAAACGCGCGCTTGGTGGCACCGCCCGGGGCGCCGGGATCTACTTCGATATAGGCGCCGGAGACCAGCGTCTCCAGGCCGGAGATGTTGCCTGTGGACAGGCGCGGGCGCACCACCCAGAAACGCGCGTTTTCCGTCAGCAGCTGCGCGCCCTGCCGGTTCATGCGCACATGCACCAGGACGCGCTTCATGTCCTCCGTCAGCTGGACGTCTTCCACCATGCCCAGGGAGACGGCCTTGTGGGTGACCTGCGTCTGCTGCGCGGTGATGCCGCTGCCGGTGGAGAAGGCGATGGTGATCAGCGGACCGCGGTCCGCCAGCGTGGTGATGACGAGATAGACGGCGATGGCACCGGCAACGATCGGGATCAGCCAGATCAGGGAGAAGCGCCGGCGGCGGCGGATGACGGCGTCCGGCACGCGTTGATCGTTGTCCCCGCCGGAGCTGGCGCCGGTGCTTCCGCTTGGTGACGTGCCACTCATGCGTGCGCAACCAAAGCGGCGTGACGCGGATCGGTAGTTTCCAGATCCTCCTCGTCCAGGTCATGGCCCGCCGCGGCCGCGGTATCCCACATCAGGCGCGGATCGAAGCTGGCGGCGGCGAACATGGTGAGCACAACCACGGCGGCGAACGCGATGGCGCCGATGCCCGGCAGCACGGTTGCGATGAAGCCCAGCCGGACGAGGGCTACAAGGATAGTCAGCATGAACACGTCAATCATGGACCACCTTCCGATACTGTCAACGAAGCGATACAGGCGGGTGCGGTCCCGCAAGCGCGTCGCTGACGCGTCTCCGGTCATCACCAGCATGATGAACAGGGCGACCAGCTTGAACAGCGGGACCACGATGCTCGCCATCAGCACAAGAATCGCAAGTGGCCACATGCGGGCCTGAGCCAGCTCGATCACGCCGTTGATGATGGTGCTGGGCTGGCCCTGGCCGAACCGGATCAGCGTCAGGATAGGATAGATGTTGGCGGGCACATACAGCGCCACGGCGGCGCCGGCGAGCGCCCAGCAGCGGTTAAGGCTATAGGGTTTGCGGCGGCGCAGGCGGGCGCGGCAGCGCGGGCAGCGGCTGCGTTCCCGCGCGCATACCACCAAGCGGCAGCAATCGCAGCCGATCAGGCCGTGCTGCGGCTGCGGCGGCAGATGCACGCTCAGGCCACGCGCCTCGAACGCCTCCCAGACATCCTCGTGATCCAGCTCAACATCCGCGGCGATCATGCACAGCATCACGCCGCCCAGGGCGAACAACGCCGGTCCCACCTCCACCGTGGCAATGGCCTGCAGTCGCGTGTAGGCGACGAAGCTGCCGAGCAGGAAGACCTCCACCATCGACCATGGGCGCAGCGTTTCCACCCAGGAAAACAGCGCCGGCAGAATGCGCGGCGGCCGCGGCAGGCGCAGGCCGATCAGCACGGTCAGGATCAGGCCGAGCTGGATGAACGGCACCGCCACCAGCGTGATCAGCACCACGGCACTGATTTCCCACATCCCGTGGTCCCTCAGCTGCACCGGCCCGGTAAACAGGGAGGCCTCGTACACACGCCCGACGGATCGCAGGTTCAGAAACGGCAGCTGCACAGCGAGCGTCATCAGCAGCAGGGCGCCGATATAGCAGCCCAACGCGCGGTTCAGGCTGTTGTCGTGATGGCGGCGCAACGTCGCGCGGCAACGGCGACAGTCCGCGCGGTCGCCCTGGCCGAGCGTGGGCACGGCCTGGAAAAGGCCGCAATCCTGGCATTCACGGAGGATTTCGCTCATTGGGCGAGAAAACGCCGGCAGGACGCGTATGGATGCGTTGGGAGGCCCGTTTTTCTTGCGCGGCCCATGTTTTGCCTAAGCGCTGGAGCAAACCGGCATCGCGCGCGACGGCGAATGCCGCCGCGCCACGCCGTGTCCAGAAGCACCATGTAGGCGCTAAGCCGCTTTCGCCATGCCGCGCAGCACGTATTGCAGGATGCCGCCGTGACGATAGTACTCTACCTCGTCCAGCGTATCGACGCGGCAGATCAGCTCGATCGTGTCCGTGGCGCCGCCGGCGCGATGGATGCGCATCGTCAGGTTCATGCGCGGGCGCAGCTCCGACAGCCCGACGATGTCGATCGTCTCGTCACCTTTCAGCGTCAGCGTGTGGCGCGTGGTCCCGGCGGGGAACAGCAGCGGCAGCACGCCCATGCCGACCAGGTTTGAGCGGTGGATGCGTTCGAAGCTTTCCGCCACCACTGCCTTGATGCCGAGGAGCATGGTGCCCTTGGCCGCCCAGTCGCGTGAGCTGCCCATGCCGTATTCCTTGCCGCCGAACACGATCAGCGGCACGCCTTCGTTTTTGTACATCATGGCGGCATCGTAGATCGGCATCGGCTCGCCGCCAGGATAATGGCGAGTCATGCCGCCTTCGGTGCCGGCCACCATTTCGTTCTTGATACGGATGTTGGCGAACGTGCCGCGCATCATCACTTCGTGGTTGCCGCGCCGGCTGCCGTAGGAATTGAAATCCTTTTGCAGGATCTGGTGTTCACCCAGATACTCGCCTGCGGGCGAGGACTTCTTGATGTTGCCGGCCGGGCTGATGTGGTCCGTGGTGATGTTGTCGCCCAGCAGCGCCAGCACGCGCGCGCCGGTGATGTCGCCGCGGGCCGCTGGCTCCATCGTCAGCCCCTCGAAATACGGCGGATTCTTCACGTAGGTCGATCCGTCGCGCCAGCCATAGGTCTCGCTGCCGGCGGCCACCTGCAGCGCCTGCCATTCCTTGGTGCCTTGCGTGACCACGCCGTAACGCTCCAGGAATTGCGCTCGGGTGACCGACGACGTCACCAGGTCTTCGATTTCCTTGTTGGTGGGCCAGACGTCTTTCAGATAGACCGGCTGGCCGTTCGAACCCGTGCCCAGCGGCTGCGTGGTGATGTCTTCGCGGATATTGCCCAGCAGCGCATAGGCCACCACCAGCGGGGGGCTGGCGAGGTAATTGGCGCGCACATTGGCATGCACGCGGCCCTCGAAATTGCGGTTGCCGGACAGCACGCTGACGGCGATCAGCCTCTCGCCCTCGATCACGTCCGCGATCGCATCGTCCAGCGGTCCGGAATTGCCGATGCAGGTGGTGCAGCCATAACCGGTTGTCTGGAAGCCCAGCGCGTCCAGGTCCGCGGACAGGCCGGACTTGTCCAGATATTCGGTGACGACCTGGCTGCCTGGCGCGAGGCTGGTTTTCACCCACGGCTTCGGCGTCAGGCCCAGCGCGCGCGCCTTGCGCGCCACCAGGCCGGCGGCGACGAGTACATAGGGGTTGGATGTGTTGGTGCAGCTTGTGATGGCGGCGATCACCACGTCGCCGTGGCCGATATCGAAGTTGCGGCCGGCGGCGGGAAAGCGGTGGCTCACATCGTTCGCGGCCACGCCCTGGTTCGTCGTCAGGTCCGCAATGAACGCGCGCGCGGCGTCCTTCAGCGCCACGCGGTCCTGCGGGCGCTTCGGGCCGGCGAGGCTCGGCACCACCGTGCCCATGTCCAGCTCCACCATATCCGTAAAGACCGGATCCGGCGTGGTGGAATCGCGGAACATGCCCTGCGCACGCAGATAGGCTTCCACGAGTGCGATCCGGTCCTCGTCCCGTCCGGTCAGATGCAGATACGCAAGCGTCTTGGCATCCACCGGGAAGAAGCCGCAGGTGGCGCCGTATTCCGGCGCCATGTTTGCGATGGTCGCGCGGTCCGCGACCGTCAGGTGGTCCAAAGCGGGGCCGAAGAATTCCACGAATTTGCCGACGACGCCTTTCTTTCGGAGGATCTCGGTGACGGTCAGCACCAGGTCCGTGGCCGTGGCCCCTTCCGGCATCTGGCCGGTCAGGCGGAAGCCCACCACGTCCGGGATCAGCATGGCGATCGGCTGGCCGAGCATGGCCGCCTCCGCCTCGATTCCGCCCACCCCCCAGCCCAGCACGCCGGCGCCGTTGACCATGGTGGTGTGGCTGTCCGTGCCGTACAGCGTGTCCGGATAGGCGAACGTCTCGCCGCCATGCTCGGCGGTCCACACCGCCTGGCTGATATATTCAAGGTTCACTTGGTGGCAGATGCCCGCGCCGGGCGGCACCACGCGGAAATTCTGAAACGCTTCCTGGCCCCAGCGCAGGAACGCATAACGCTCCCCATTGCGCTCGAACTCCACGCTGACGTTCTTCTGCAGCGCGTCCGGCGTGCCGGAGAAATCCACCATCACCGAGTGGTCGATCACAAGGTCCACCGGCACCAGCGGATTGACCTTCTGCGGGTCGCCGTTGAGCTTCAGGATGCCGTCGCGCATTGCGGCGAGATCCACCACAGCCGGCACACCCGTAAAGTCCTGCATCAGGATGCGGGCGGGCTTGAACGGCACCTCCTCCGTGCTCCGCCCCTCCTTCAGCCAAGCCGCCACCTTGTGGGCGTCCGCCACCGTGTAGGCGGCGCCGTCCTCGAACCGTAGCACGTTTTCCAGCAGGATCTTCAGGCTGACCGGCAGGCGGCTCACGTCGCCAATGGTCTTTTCCGCCTCCGGTATGGAGAAATAGGAAAAATCCTTGCCGTTCACGGTCAATGTGCGGCGGGTGTTCAGGGTATCCTGGCCGACGGGCTTCATGCGATCGTTATTCCAGTGTAATCGTCAGGTGTGACGGGCGGGTTGGAAGGCGCTGCTGCGGGCGTTATACGCTGCGGCGGGGGCCTCACAACCCCAATGTGGCGCTGCAGCGTGACGGTATGCCTGCCCGCCGGTTTTGGGCAGTTTGGGAGCGGCAATACCGATCGTGACGCACCGGTACGGCATCGAGGACGAGACATGGTTCGAGGCGGCCCGCACGGGACTTGAGCGGCGCGGCTTCAAGCTGCGCCTGCAGCCGCGCTCCATCGTCATCGACAAGGAAGGCCGGCTGCCGCGCATCGTGGGCAGCGCGCGGGAGTTCCTGGAATTCGCCGAACGCCAGGGGCTGCCCGCGCTGCCGGGCGCCATGGACGCGGCCGATACCTATGGCGACGGCAAATCCGACACCTCCGGACGCGCCTCCCCATCCCCATTCGAAACGCCGGCGCCCGCGTTTGCCCATGCTTCCGCTCAGGTTGCGCCGGACGTCTTCGCGGGCGGCGGTGGCCTCGGCAGCGGCGGCGAATTCTCCGCCGGGCTTTTCGCTGGCGGCACCGTGGCGCAGGACCGCGCCAGCCTGAACACGCCGCAGGTGAACGCGGTGGAAGCAAGGCTGAACGAAATCCGGCTGGACCAGGACCGGCTGGCCGCCGAACGCCGCGCCGCGCAAATCGTGCTGCAGGACAAGCGCCACCTGGAACAGCAGCTGAGCGCGCTGCAGCAGGAAATGGCACGGCTGCGGGCCAACCTGGCCGA
>CAZZYR010000115.1:0-7170 GCA_964658235.1 uncultured Acetobacteraceae bacterium
GCCAGCCGGTGACGCGTTTGCCGTGGAATGGGGTCCAGCCGGCGGGGGTGGCGATCCAGTCGTTCGTGATGGTGCGGGTGCGGGGGAGGTCCACCAGGGTGAAATCCGCGTCGTAGCCGGCGGCGATGCGGCCCTTGGTGACGGCGCCATAAACGCGGGCGGGGCCGGCGGCCATCAGGTCCACCAGGCGGGCGAGGCTGAGGCGGCCGGCGTGGACGTGATCCAGCATGATGGGCAGGGCGGTTTGCACGCCGGTGAGGCCGGCGGCGGTGTCCGGCCAAGGGCGGGCCTTGGCAGCGTGGGAATGCGGCGCGTGGTCCGAGCCGATTGTGTCCACGCGGCCGTCTTGCACGGCGTCCCAGGCGGCGTCGAAGTGGCGCTGGTCCCGGATGGGCGGGTTCATCACGGCGTAGGCGCCGAGCTGTTCGTAACACTCCGGGCCGATTTGGGTGAGGTGGTTGACCAGGACTTCGGCGGTGGCGATGGCGCGGTGGTCCCGCAGGAAATCGAATTCTTCCGCGGTGGAGACGTGGACGATGTGGGCGGGGCGGCCGGTTTTGTGCGCGAGGGCGATGATGCGGCGGGTGCCGAGGAAGGCGCATTCGGGGTCCCGCCAGTCCATGTGGCGGGCGTAGGGGTCGCCGGCGTGGAACAGGCGGCGGCGGTCCTGCAGGCGGTATTCGTCTTCCGAGTGGAAGGCGATGCGGCGGGCGCCGGCGCGCATGACGGCTTCAATGCCGGCGTCGTCCTCGATCATCAGATCTCCGGTGGAGCTGCCGGCGAAGAGTTTGATGGCGCAGACGCCGGCGCCGCGCTCCAGCGTGGCGAGGTCCGGCGTGTTGGCGCGGGTGGCGCCGATATAGATGCCGAAATCGCAGAAGCTGTGCGCGGGCACGTAATCCTGTTTCCAGGCGAGCGTGGCGGCGTCCGTGATGGCGGGGGCGGTGTTCGGCATATCGAACACGGTGGCGATGCCGCCGAGGACGGCCGCGCGGGTGCCGGTGGGGATGCTTTCGACGCTGGCGTCACCGGGATCCCGCAGATGGACGTGGGGATCGATCAGGCCGGGCAGGACGTGGAGGCCGGCGGCCTGGATGATTTCGTCCGCCGTGTCCGATGCATCCGCGCCGATGGCAACGATGCGGCCGTCGCGTGTGCCGATATCCGCCTGCGCCGCGCCCCACGGCAGCATGACGGTGCCGCCGCGGATCAGCAGATTGAAGTGCTGTGGCATGAAAAACCTCGGCAAGGAAAAATTTTGTGCGGTGCGGCAAAATACTTTGCCTAGGTCGCGCCGTTCATGCTGCACTCATGATTGACACGCCAGACTAATGACCGGGTGTTTCAGCAGCAAGGAGGCCGGATTTATGGTTCAGCTCGTGCTTGTGTACTGCCTTATGTCGGATGCAAAATCCTGTGTGGAAAAGCGCCCGATGACCGAATTTCCGATGAACGCCATGAGTTGCATGGTGGAAGCGCAGCCGATGGCGAGCGATTTTTTGCGGGAGCATCCGGCGTATCAGTTGGCGTCGTTCAGGTGTGAGATTGATAAGCCGGTCGAGAAGCAGGCTTAAGGCAAGGCCTTCTTTTTTGAAAAAAAGAAGCAAAAAACTTTTATCTGTTTGAGTCGGCGACAGCACTGATAAAAGTTTTTTGGTTCTTTTTTTCAAAAAAGAACTCTTACCTTTCTACGCACATCGCCACGCCCATTCCCCCACCAATGCACAGCGTGGCGAGCCCCTTCTTGGCATCACGCTTGCCCATCTCATGCAGCAACGTGACAAGCACACGGGCGCCTGAGGCGCCGATGGGGTGGCCCAGCGCAATGGCGCCGCCGTTCACGTTCACTTTGTTTGTGTCCCAGCCGAGATCCTTGTTGACCGCGCAGGCCTGAGCGGCAAAGGCTTCGTTGGCTTCGATCAGGTCCAGATCGCCCACGGACCAGCCGGCCCGTTCCAATGCCTTGCGGCTGGACGGGATGGGGCCGGTGCCCATCAGTGCGGGGTCCACGCCGGCGGTGGCGAAGCTGGCGATGCGGGCAAGCGGCGTGAGGCCGCGGCGCTTGGCTTCCGTGCCGCTCATCAGCACCAGCACGGCGGCGCCATCATTGATGCCGCTGGCGTTGCCGGCGGTGACGGTGCCTTCCTTGTTGAAGGCGGGCTTCAACTTGGTCATGGCGGCGATGTCGCTGTCGTGGCGGATGTATTCGTCGGTATCGACCACGGTGTCGCCCTTGCGGCCCTTCACGGTGACGGGGGCGATTTCATCCTTGAAGCGGCCGGACTTGCTGGCGGCGGAGGCCTTGTTCTGCGAGGCGACGGCGAATTCGTCCTGCATCTGGCGGGTGATCTGGTATTTCTGCGCCACGTTTTCCGCCGTGATGCCCATGTGATAGCCGTGGAAGGCGTCCCACAGGCCGTCCTTCAGCATGGTGTCCACCAGGTCCAGCGCGCCCATCTTGGTGCCGGCGCGCAGATAGGCGGCGTGATTGGAGAGGCTCATGCTTTCCATGCCGCCGGCGGCGACCACGGCACTTTCGCCGGTGCGGATCTGCTGGGCGGCGAGGGCCACGGCGCGGAGGCCTGAGCCGCAGACCTGGTTGATGCCGAAGGCGGTTTTCTCGTCCGGCACGCCGGCGTGGCGGGCGGCCTGGCGGGCGGGGTTCTGGCCCTGCGCGGCGCCGAGGACATGGCCGAGGATGACTTCATCGATCTCGCCGGGCTGGACGCCGGCGCGATCGATGGCGGCGCGGAGCGCGGTGCTGCCGAGATCGGTGGCGGCGACGGTGGCGAAGGCGCCGTTGAAGCTGCCGACCGGCGTGCGCGCGGCGGAGACGATGACGATGTCTTCCATGGGGGCATTCCTCGTTCTGTTCTTGGCCGGTAGATACGCACGCGCGGCGTGCCAAGCAAAGCAGGCCAGGAGAGGTGCAGGCATGTTGGACGATCTGGACGCCACGGGTTTGGCCGAGCTGGTGGCGACCGGCCAGGTGAGCGCGGCGGAGTTGCTGGAGGACGCGATCCGCAAGACGGATGCAACGGCCACCACGCTGCGGGCCGTGCCGGTGCGCTTCGATGCTGTGGCGCGCGCCCAGGTGGCCGCCAAACCCAGCGGCCCCTTCGCCGGCGTGCCGTTTTTGCTGAAGGATTTGGGCCAGGAATTCGCCGGCCAGCCATGCACACGCGGGGCGGCGGCGTTTCGGGAGAATATCCCCACCGAACACAGTTTTTACACCCGGCGCTGCCTGGAAGCGGGGCTGGTAATCTTCGGCAGGTCCGCCACGCCGGAGCTGGGGCTGAAGGCGGTGTCCGAGAGCAAGCTGTGGGGACCCACGCGGAATCCGTGGGACAGCGGGCGCACGGCAGGCGGCTCCTCGGGCGGGGCGGCGGCCGCGGTGGCGGGCGGGCTGGTGGCGATGGCGGGTGCCAGCGATGGCGGTGGCTCCATCCGGATCCCCGCGAGTTTTTGCGGCCTGTTCGGGCTGAAGCCGGGGACGGGGCGCGTCTCGCCAGGGCCGGGCCAGGGGATGGTGTGGGAGGGTGCGTCCTCCAACGGGGTGCTGACGCGGTCCGTGCGGGACAGCGCTCGGATGCTGGACGTGTTGAGTGGCGCGGAGCCAGGGGATGCGTTTGTGCCCGCGCCGCCGGAACGGTCCTATGCGGCGGAGCTGGAGATACCGCCGGGGCGTCTGCGCATCGGGTTTTCCACCGCGTCGCCGCTGGGCACACCGGTGGATCCAGCTTGCGTGGCGGCGGTGATGGAGGCGGCGCGGCTGCTGGATGATCTTGGCCATCAGGTTGAGGAAGCCGCACCCGAGGTCGACGGCGGGGCGGTGGCGGCCTGCTACATGAAGCTTTATCTCGGCCAAGTGGCGGCCGAAGTGGCCGCAAGTGGGGCCGCGGACAGCGCGTTCGAGCCGGAGACGGGGCTGCTGGCGTGGCTGGGCCGCAAGCTGTCCGCCGGCGATTATGTGGGCGCGCATCTGCAATGGAACGGCTTTGCGCGCGCGCTGGGGCGGTTTCACCAACACTATGATCTGTGGCTGACGCCCACGGTGGCGGCGCCGCCGGCGCGGATCGGGGAGCTGGACACGCCGCGGGGGCAGTTGCGGATGCTGGCGGGGCTGCGGGCGCTGCGGGCCAGCGGGACGATGCTGCGGCTGGGGATGGTGGACAAGATGGCGCGGGACAGTCTGGCGCGCACGCCGTTCACACAGGTGTCCAACCTGACGTTCACGCCCAGCATGTCCGTGCCGCTGCACCGGGCGGCGGCGGAGCCGGGCGGCCCGGAGCTGCCGGTGGGCGTGCAGTTCATTGGGGGGCCGAACAGCGAGGGCGTGTTGATCCGCCTGGCGGCGCAGCTTGAGCAGGCGGCGCCGTGGCCGGTGGTGGCGCCCCCACTGGCCTGACCAATACGGCATGTGCGACACAGCGCCGAAAGAGCGATGAACAGGGAGCGGATGATGGCTGAGCTGAACGCGGTGACCGATCTGGCTGTGACTGACGGCGTGGCCGTGCTGACGGTGAATTCTCCGCCGGTGAACGCGCTGTCCGCGGCGGTGCGCCAGGGCATCCTGGCCGGCATCGAGAAGGCCGGGGCGGATCCGGCTGTGCACGCCGTGGTGCTGGCCTGCGCGGGCCGCACGTTCATTGCGGGCGCGGATATCACCGAGTTCGGCAAGCCGATGCAGGAGCCTTCGTTGCACGCGGTGATCAAGGCGATCGAGGCGTGCCCGAAGCCGGTGGTGGCGGCCATTCACGGCACCGCGCTGGGTGGCGGGCTGGAGACGGCGCTGGGCTGCCATTACCGCGTGGCGGTGCCGTCCGCGAAATTGGGACTGCCGGAGGTGAAGCTGGGCCTGCTGCCTGGCGCGGGCGGCACGCAGCGGCTGCCGCGCGTGGTGGGTGTGGCGCAGGCGCTGGAGATGGTGACAAGCGGGACGCCGATTGGGGCGAAAAAGGCGCTGGAGGCGGGGCTGGTGGATGCGCTGGCGCCGGAGGATGGGCTGGGCGCGTTCGCGATCGAGTATGCGAAGAAGCTAGTTGCGGACAACAAGCCTTTGAAGCGCGTGCGGGATATGCAGGTGCATGCCGAGACTGGCGTGTTCGACGCATTTCGTAAGGCGAACGCGAAGAAGTTCCGCGGCTTTGAGGCGCCGGAGAAGAACATCCAGTGCATTGAGGCGGCGGTTTCGCAGCCATTCGACCAGGGCGAGGAGACTGAGCGCCGGCTGTTCATGGAGCTGATGACCGGGACGCAATCCAAGGCGCAGCAATATCTGTTCTTCGCCGAGCGTGAGGCGCAGAAAATTCCGGGCCTGCCGAAAGGCACCGCCGTGCGGCCGATCAAGAAGGTGGGCGTGATCGGCGCAGGCACGATGGGCGGCGGCATCTCCATGAACTTCCTCAGCGCGGGCTTCGAGGTGGTGATTGTGGAGGCCAACGAAAAAGCGCTGGAGCGCGGCGTGGGCGTGATGCGCGGCAATTACGAGAATACGGCCAAGAAGGGCCGGCTGACGCAGGAGCAGGTGGAGCGCAACATGGGCCTGCTGACGCCCAGCATGCGCATGGAGGATCTGGCCGATTGCGACCTGATCATCGAGGCGGTGTTCGAGAACATGGAGGTCAAGCGCGAGATCTTCGCCACACTGGATTCGTTCGTGAAGCAGGGCGCGATCCTGGCGAGCAACACGAGCTATCTCAACATCGACCAGATTGCCGCCATGACGCAGCGGCCGCAGGATGTGTGCGGGATGCATTTCTTCTCGCCGGCAAACGTGATGCGGCTGCTGGAAGTGGTGAAGGGCGAGAAGACCGGCTCAGACGTGCTGGAGACGGTGATGCGGCTGTCCCGCAAGATTGGCAAAGTGGCGGTGGTGGCCGGCGTGTGCCACGGCTTCATCGGCAACCGCATGCTGGAACTGCGCCAGCGCGAGGCGAACAAGCTGATCCTGGAAGGGGCGATGCCGTGGGACGTGGATCGGGTGATCTACGATTTCGGGTTTCCGATGGGCCCGTTCCAGATGGCCGATTTGGCCGGCCTGGACATCGGCTGGTCCGCCGATACGTCCAAGGGCATCACGCTGCGCGACCAGCTGTGCGAGCGTGACCGGCGCGGGCAGAAAACGAAGTCGGGTTTCTACGACTACAACGACAAGCGCGAGCACACACCTTCGCCGATCGTGGAAGAGCTGGTGCTGCGGCAATCCGCCGAGCACGGCGTGACGCGGCGGAAGATCGAGGACCAGGAAATTCTCGAGCGCTGCATCTACACGATGATCAATGAGGGCGCGCTGATCCTGGAGGAGGGCAAGGCGTATCGCGCCTCCGATATCGATATGGTGTGGCTGACGGGATATGGGTTCCCGGCGTATCGGGGCGGGCCGATGTTCTATGCGGATACGGTGGGGTTGGGGCATGTAGTGGAACGGTTAAAGGCGTACCAGGCGATGTCCAAGGCGGATTTCAGGCCGGCGCCGTTGCTTGCCAAGCTCGCAAGCGAAGGCGGAAAGTTTACAGGCAAGTAGGCACTTCTTTTTGAAAGAGCGGGAGGCGCTTGGATGGCATATGGCCATGGCATCTTTCCAGAAGATGCAGGTGTTAAAATAGCCGCAAGTTCCTGAACCAACAGAATTAACACAGAGATCACAGAGAGCATGGAGAACACGGAGACGGGCGTTACTTCTCAGTGGCCTCCGTGCTCTCTGTGTTCTCCGTGTCATACCTTTCACACCGGTCCGTATGTGAAACGCAGGCATGTCAAGGCAATTAAACCGACCCAAGCTGCGCAGCATTAATTACAAAAATTGCCCATAGCTGCCGAGCGCCACGTCAATTGGAAGTTTGCAGCGCAGAAGCGAGTCGAGTTCCGCCTCGTGCTCATAGTCCGGCATCAATTGCATCAATGTCGCGTCGCGCGTGACTGCCGGATGAAAATACATCTCGGTCAATCCAGGCGGTAGCGCGTCCAGCAGCGCCTGCGTGCGCGCGCGCGTCATATGCCCCGTCCAACCAAGCCCCAGAACCTGATCGTTCGCTACCATCCCTGCGCGCCGGATCTGCCGCCGCAGCACTGCGCACCATTGGCGAAGTATTCGATCCCCCAAGCCCTGCGCTGGGCCGTTTGGGAGAGCCGGTTCGGCCGGAATGCGGATGGCGCGGAGACCGAAGT
>CAZZYR010000116.1:0-7164 GCA_964658235.1 uncultured Acetobacteraceae bacterium
TGCTGGGTTAGCACATTCACCTGCGCCTGCGCCGCGGGGACCTCGGCAAACAAAGCCAGTGCGGCAAAACTCGACGTCGTGAGAAGCCGTGCAGTCAAGCCAAAGCGCCCAGACATGATTCCTCCATTATATAGCATTGCAAAACGTTGACATATTTGAAAAATGGAAAACGCGGATACGTGGTCGGCCTCTGTGCCTTTTGACCTCTGCACCTTCTCCGGAAAGTTTGTCTAGGCCGCTCGGAAGATAGTGTCGAACGCGGGCGATACTCGAGTCAACAAATTACAACGAGATGGATGCAGGCGCGCAGGAAGTGATGCCGGTCGAAACACTCTGCTCATCGGTTGGGATGAGTTCTCATTACAAATCTAGGCACTAACATTGTTGTAAAGGCCGTGCAAGCGGCCGCGACAGCACGTCGAGGAAACGCTGGAACATCATAAGCACAAAACATCGTAGCTTGAGCGGGCGCTGTTCCATTGATCTTCAGCCGAAGCGGAGACCAGTTTTTTAAGGTAACGAAGCATAGAGCTTTTGCTATTGCTGACAGGCGCCAGCTACAACGAATTGAGAGTGGCGCCAGCGCTTTCTACCTTTTCCGAAAACCGAGTGGGTCCGGGTGAGCTTCTGGTCCCGATGAACCTTACAATCGTCTCCGGGCGAATACTGCGTGAATGCGGCGTGAAGCTGGCTAAAAGTTACCGATAAGGTCGCTTATTTGAAATTGCCGTGCTTGCAGAAATGTCAAATAGTATCGTTGTTTTACCGGAAGGCCCGACTTACTCGACATACATTTGTCTTCATCTGATATTGGAAGCCCACAAGCGTCTAAACATTCAGGCCGATGCTGTAATTGCGGCCGGTTTATCTGATGTGGTGGCGTGTTGCCTGTCTCGTATCTTGCGTTTCGCATTGCCGGAACGGGCATAACATCCTCTGAAGGACCAACCATGGCTTGTCATCTTGTATCCGCGCTGAAATCCTCCGTATCGGGCATGGCGCTGTCTGCCGGACTTTGTGTCGCCGCCTTGCCTGCGTTTGCGCTGCCCAGCCACAACACGCCTACGCTGGCTGCGGGCGTGAAGGACCTGGGCGCTCCTGAGCCAGGGCACGAAATGAAGTTAACGGTCATGCTCAAGCTGCATGATGAAGCCAAGCTGGACGCTGTCATGGATCAGCTCTACGACCCGTCGTCCAAGCTCTATCGGAAGTGGCTCACGCCGGCGGACCTGGCGGCGTATGCACCCACGGCGGCGGAGCTCGGCGCGGTGAAGGCCGAGCTAATCAGCCACGGCTTCTCGGTTCTGTCCATTGACCCGCAGCGGTTCTCCCTTCGCGTGCGCGGCACGGTCGCCACCACCGAACAGGCGTTCCAGACCACGCTTCACCGCTACACGCACAACAACCAGACATTCGTTGTGCATACGCGTGATGCGCAACTCACCGGCGCCGCAGGTGCGCTGGTGGCTTCGGTGGCCGGTCTGGACCAGCACGCGGTGCACCCGATGCTGACCATGGCAAAGGATCCGAAAACCGGACAGAAGCTGTTTCTGGGTAATGCGACGACAACCACCGCGGGGGGTATCAGATCTAGGATTTCGAATATTCCGTTGAGCCCTGTCGTGAGCCAGACGGTGACTGACGGCACTGGCTCGACAGCGACCTTTACGGGGTCGACATACGAACCCAAGGGCTTGCCGATCGCCAGCACACCGCAGCAGTTGCAGGCCTATTACGGCATGAACGCACTCTACAAGCTCGGCTATACCGGCAAGGGTCAGTCGATCGCGCTGCTCGAGGGCTATGGTTACGACACGGCTGGGAAGGACGGCAACAAGTTCTCCGCCATATTCCACTTGACGCCGTTTAACGCGAAGACCTTCAAGACGTTCTATCCCGGCGGCAGGCCGGCCGATCCCAATGCCACTTACGTCCTGGGCTGGGCGACCGAAATCGCTCTCGATGTGGATGCGGCACACTCCCTCGCGCCCGATGCCGAGATCGATATCGTCGCCTCAAACGGGCAGGATGTGGAGGATATGATCTTCTCCATTCAATACATCATAAATAAAGGCGTCTCCCATGTTATTTCTGGGAGTTTCGAGAACGACACTGATATAGACGCGAGTCAGACAGAGGTCGACGCTTACAACACGGTCCTCAAGCTTGGCGCCGCCCAGGGTTTTGCGTTCCAGTTTTCCACTGGCGACAGCGGAGATAACGGGGTTGGATCACCGGTTGGTTCGGCTGGCCTGCCGTCGGAGTCACCCTATGCAACCGCGATCGGCGGCACCAGCATCCTGAACGACCCGAATGATGACACGCACTTCTATCCGGTTGGCTGGGGCACAACGGGTTCGTATCTCTACACTGGAACCATATTCAATCCTCTGAGTGGCTTTTTCGTGGCCGGCAGCGGTGGCGGCCGGAGTGTTCATAACAAGAAGCCAAAATGGCAGTCGACGCTGCCTGGCGATTACAGGCTGACGCCCGATGTCTCCGCACTTGCAGATCCCTACACCGGCGCTCTTTATGTGGAGACGTCGCAGGGGGGTGTTCAGCAAATCGGCGTGGTCGGTGGCACCAGCCTGGCCTGCCCGCTCATCAGCGCCATGTGGGCGATTGCCGGCCAATACGCAGGGCATCCGCTGGGGCAGGCCGCACCGGCCATATCGCGTCTGACGTCAGCGGAAATCACGGACGTCAAGCCTTTGGCGCTGTTCAAGCCGACGAGCGTTACCGATACGATCACCGATTCGAGCGGCAAGGTGACAACGTTCGACGATCTAGGGGTGTTCGGCAGCGCCGTGCCGCGTGGTCAGCATGGCGTCGCCAGCGCGTTCTTCCGTGACTCAGGCGGGAACTACGTGACGCTGGGGTTCGGGATTGATAGCTCGCTCAGCAATACACCGGGGTGGGATGACAGCACCGGCTATGGTGAGCCCAATGGATTTCCGTTCATCACCGGCGTTGCCAAATAACGTGAGGCTGTCAGCTAGGCTCGACATCCTTCATCCAGGCAAGGCGCTTGCCCAATCCTGCCTATCTTATCTTGGAAGCAGACAATCATGACTCGCCCCTTTTCAACAGTACTGAAATCCTCCGTTTCAGTCCTTTCGCTGGCGGCTGCCGTCACGCTCAGCGCTCCGCGTGCCTGCGCGATGCCTATTCACAACACGCCGGCCGTGGCGTCGGACGCGAAGGATTTGGGCGCCCCTGCTCCGGGTCACCCCATGACGCTGACGGTGATGCTCAAGCTGCATGACGAAGCTAAGCTCGATGCCGTGATGGAGCAGCTTTACGATCCTTCCTCGAAGATCTATCGCAAATGGCTGACACCGTCGGACCTAGCTGCCTATGCGCCCACTGCCGCCGAGCTGAACGCGGTGAAAGCTGAGTTGACCGGCCACGGCTATGCGGTTCTATCCGTCGATCCGCACAACTTCTCCCTGCGCGTTCGCGGCACGGCGGCGATCACCGAGAGGGCATTCCAAACAGAGCTGCGCAGCTATTCACGCAACAACCAGAGTTTCATCGTCCACACGCGCGATGCCCAACTCACCGGCGCGGCGGGCGCGCTGGTGGCATCGGTGGCCGGACTTGACCAGCATGCGGTTGCTCCGATGATGAGCGTTGCAAAGGATCTCAAGACAGGCAAGCCGCGCCAACCGCTGGACTCGAAAGCGGCTACCCCGAGCGGCATCAAATCGCAGATAACAAACATCGTGTTCGGACCTGCCATAACTCAGACGGCAACCGATTCGAATGGAAGCACGGCAACGTATACCGGCGCGCAGTTCGGCCCCGTGGACAAGTATCTCGCCAGCACACCGCAGCAACTGCAGGCATATTACGGAATGGATGCACTGTTCAAGCTCGGTTATACCGGCAAAGGCCAGAAGATCGCCCTTCTTGTTGCGGACGGCTACGATGCGGAGCTGAAAGACGCAAATGCTTTTTCAAAGATCTTCGACCTTCCGGCATTTACGACGAAAACCCTCAAACAAACCTACCCGGAAGGAAAGCCGCTCAATCCGAGTGAAGTCTATAAAAATGGCTGGTTCTATTCAATCGCTCTGAGCATTGACGCGATACACACGATGGCTCCAGATGCGGAGATCGATATTGTTGCATCGAGCGCGCCGGACACGGAGGCGATGCTCGCCTCGCTGCAATTCATCGTCAACAAAACCGCCGCCAAGGTGGTCTCCGCCAGTATCGAGACCGACGTCGATATCATCGCGGGCCGGGCAGAGATCGATGCTTTCAATACAGTTCTCAAGCTGGGGGCGGCGCAGGGCGTGGCTTTCCAGTTCCCTGCCGGCGATACCGGCGACAGCGGGTTGGGCTCACCTGCCGGCGCGCCGGGTGTGCCTGCTGAATCGCAATACGCAACTGCGGTGGGTGGGACCAGCATCGTCAACGACCCGAACAATCAAAAGACTTTTTACTCGACGGCATGGGGGACGGCGCAATCCGATTTAATTACAGGGAACGTTTTCAGTTCTCCCTACCCGCTTTTCTTTTATGGCGGCGGCGGCGGCCAGAGCGTTCATATCCCGAAGCCGAAATGGCAGGCAGCGTTGCCAGGAAAATATCGGCTGACGCCGGATGTCGCGGTTCTTGGGGACCCGCAAACAAGCGGCGTCTTCGTGGCTTCGCAACTGCATGGCCCGATACAGGTGCTTACGGGCACCGCGGGCACTGGGTATGCAACCCCCCTGTTCAGCGCCATATGGCTGATAGCCGGCCAGTATGCCGGGCATCCGCTTGGCCAGGCCGCGCCGGCGATCTCGCGGCTGAAGCCGGGGCAGATTACCGACGTGCAGCCGCCGGCGCTGTTCAAGCCATTGAGCGTTGCCGGCACATTGACGGATGCGAGCGGCAACGTGACATCGTTCGATGATCTGCAAGTCTTCGGCGCTACTGTTCCGAGCGGTCAGACCAGCGTGGTCAGCGGCCTCTATTCTGCGTATGGCAGTCTGACCGCTGTGGGCTTCGGAATCGATACGTCGCTCGCCAGCACGCCGGGCTGGGATTACAGCACCGGCTACGGCGAACCGAACGGCTTCCCGTTCATCACCGGCGTTGCGAAGTAAGCCTGGGAACGTGTCAAGCCGGAGAGGGACGCGACCTTCTCCGGCTTCAGGCGCGCCCGGGGAGAGACCGACGCATCGGGGGCGGGCCGCTGGCCGCCGCAAGCACGGCAGCGCGCCATCGCGCCATCCTGTCAGAGGGACTGCGAAAGGCATTTGTGGCAGGTGTTGCGTTGCGATGTGGTCAGCAAGATGGCACGTTACCTGAGCTTTGGCTTTCGGCTCATCCAAGCCGGGCTGGCGCTTGAAGGACACCGATGAGACAGCCGACGGGGGCGCGGACTCCACCAGCAACCTTGAGCGAGCCGCACAGCGCCGACGCAGCTTCCGATATATTGATGGAGCTGAGCGGGAACGTTACCTCGCCGGTCTCTCCCACCACGAAACGCCAGCCCGTGGTTCTGTCCGCCTCCGAGGACAACGCCGCCCTGCCGCCGTTGCTCGCGCCGCCGAGCCTGCGCAACCGGCTGCTGCCGAATGGCGCCCAGCCAGGGGTGAAGGACCGTGCCTGTCACCGGTCCGTCGAGGCGGTGGCGATAGCCCGCCACGGCGGTGTGATGATCGTCGGCTGGATCGATGACCTCGATTGTCCCGTGGAGGCAATCACTGTTTCCTGTGGATCATGGCGGGTCACGTTCGATGGCAGCTCTTTGGCGCGGCTCCGGCGCCCAGACGTGGAATCCGCCTTGAAGACCGGGGCGCCGCATCATTTCGGCTTCTTCGGGTTGGTCGCGTCCACAGTGCTGCCGGACGCGGGCGGCACGGCGTCCATCGATATCCATCTTGCCGACGGCGGCGTGCACCATCTTGACGAGCCGACACGCCTCATTTCGCCGGCCGAGCTGCGTGACCTGGCGCTCGGCTATCTGGCTTCAGCCGCCTTCTTCGGCAACGCGCAAGCGGAGGGCGCGGCGTGCCTGGACGGCGGCCTCGGCACCCAGATGATGGCCCTCAATCGCGCGATCACCGGACAGATCGTGGCCGCGCGCTATATCGAGCGGCTCTACACGCGCCGAAGGCAGCCGGTGGGCTCCATCATCATCTGCCTGTATGGCAAAGCCGATTTCCTGTTCGTCCAGAACGCGCTGTTCGCCGGCTTGCCCGGTATCGAGGATTACGAGTTCATCTTCGTATCCAACTCGCCGGAGATCGGCGAGGACATCCTGCGCGAAGCCAAACTCTGCCAGTCCATCTATGGATTGAACCAGACGATCCTGCTGCTGCCGGGCAATGCCGGGTTTGGCGCCGCCAACAACGCCGGCGCCGCCGCGGCCCTCAGCGGCCGCATCATGAACGTCAATCCGGACGTCTTTCCGCGCCAGAAGGATTGGGCGGCCAGGCATACCGCCTTGGTGGAGGGAGTGCCGGCGGCGCAGACGCAGCTGTTCGGCGTGCCGCTTTATTACGATGACGGCTCGCTCATGCATGGCGGCATGTATTTCGAAATGGACAGCCACGTCATCGTGCACCCGACTGAGATCCGCAAGCGCCGGATGGCGCGGGTGGAACATTACGGCAAAGGCGCGCCGCCCTGGGCCACGGCGCATGTGCGCCCGCGCGCGGTGCCCGCCGTGACCGGCGCGTTCATGTCCTCCAACCGCGCCTGGTACGAGCAGCTCGGCGGCTTCACCGAGGACTACATCTTCGGCCATTACGAGGATGCGGATCTGTGCCTGAAAAGCCTGTCCGCCGGCCACGCGGTGTGGCTGCACGACCTGCGGCTGTGGCATCTGGAGGGCAAGGGATCGACCCGCCGGCCGCATCATGAAGGCGGCTCACTGGTGAACCGCTGGCATTTCACGCGCAGTTGGGAAAAGACCATCGCCGGCGGCCTGCTGGGCCCGCAGCCCAAGCATCCCGCGTTGCGGCAAGTGGCAGGCGAGGACACGCGCGCGGACAGCGCCGCGCCGCGCAATGCCGGCCCGCGCGCCGAAGCCGCCGCGTGAAAATCCTCCTGGTCAGCCTGTTCCACCCGGAGATCGTCCGCGGCGGCGCCCAGCAGGTGGCCTATGAGCTGTTCGAAGGCCTCAAGCAGCGGCCGGACATGCAGCCCATCCTGCTTGCCGCC
>CAZZYR010000117.1:0-3721 GCA_964658235.1 uncultured Acetobacteraceae bacterium
TATGACATAGATGGCGTAGTCTTCAAGATTGACGATCTGGCATTCCAGCGCCGGCTGGGGTTCGCAGGACGGGAGCCGCGTTGGGCGGTGGCATGGAAGTTCGCCGCCGAACGGGCGAGCACGATCCTGCAGGATATCCGCGTGCAGGTGGGGCGCACCGGCGCGCTGACTCCGGTGGCCTGGCTGGCGCCGATCAACGTGGGCGGCGTGCTGGTGACACGGGCCACGTTGCATAATGAAGATGAGATAGCCCGGCTTGACGCGCGCGTTGGGGACACAGTGGTGCTGCAGCGAGCGGGCGATGTGATTCCGCAAATCGTCAATGTGGCCCAGGAGGCGCGCCCGAAGGATAGCACCCCCTACGTGCCGCTGACTCATTGCCCTGCCTGCGGCAGCCTGGCAATCCGGCCGCCTGGCGAAGTGGTGCGGCGCTGCACAGGGGGCTTGATATGTCCTGCACAGGCGGTGGAGCGGCTGATCCATTTCTGCAGCCGGCGCGCCTTCGATATCGAGGGAATGGGCGAAAAGACGGTGGTGGAATTTCACGGCCTCGGCTGGCTGGCCGGGCCCGCCGATGTGTTCCGCCTACCGGTCCATGAATCGGCAATTGCGGCGCGCGAAGGCTGGGGCGCGCTGTCCGCGCGCAATCTCGTGGCGGCCATCGAAGCGCGACGAACGGTGCCGTTGGCGCGCTTCATCTTCGCCCTCGGGATCAGGCGGATCGGCGAGAACAACTCCAAGCTCCTGGCGCGGCACTATGGCAGCTTTACCAACTGGCGCGCCCAGATGATGGAAGCGACGACAGTCGGATCCGAAGCCCGATCCTCCCTGGGCAGCATCATCGGCGTGGGCGAGGCGATTGCCGAAGAGCTGGTTGAGTTCTTCCTGGAGCCGCGCAACCGCGCCGTCCTGGAAGAGCTGGCCGGGCTGCTGACGATCGAGGACGCGCCGGCCATGGCCGCTGCCGAGAGTGCGCTGGCGGGAAAGATCGTTGTTTTTACCGGAACGCTGGAGACGATGAGCCGGCCTGAAGCCAAGGCGCGCGCGGAAGCTTTGGGCGCGCGGGTTACGGACAGTGTATCGAAGAAGACCGATCTGGTGATTGTGGGCGCCGATGCCGGTAGCAAGGCGAAGAAGGCGGCCGAGCTGGGCGTGCGGGTGGTGAGCGAAGCGGAGTGGATGGCAATGTCGGAGGGCTAGTCAGCCCTTTCTACCGGCGTATCTCGCGTATTTCCTTGATGTGGAGAGCCACGTCAGCCAGGCCCCCAACGAGGGTGACTTCCTTCACGCTGTCCCGGCCGCCCCGCAGACCGCGCCAGGAGGCGTAATCGTAGCGACCGAGCGGCGAGTATGTCGCAAGGCCACGGCGCGCCGGACGCCGGATCGTGGCGCCGGAGTTGATCGGGCATAGTTCCATCTTGGCGTGATGCGCGCGCGCGGTGCTCAGCGTGTCCAGGACCAGGATCGCCATATCCACATTCCGGTTCAGGCGCGCGCCGGCGAGGCTCTGCAGGCCGGACTCAGCCACCCAGAAGAATACGCGCAGGTTTAGCATGCGAAGCCACTCTGCCGGCGTAAGCCGATCATCCAGGCAACCCGCGAGGGAAGACATGCGAAGCGGCGAGTTATCGGTTATCACCGCGTGTCCGTGGACAGGGTGGCTCAATTCAACGCGGGCCGGCCGTGGTTGACCTTCAATCTCCAGACGCTGTGCCGGGCTGGCACCAAACAGCGTCAGAAGCTCCGTGGTCGGAAGCAACCCGTGTTTGAGGATGCTTGGCACCGCGCTGAGGCATGTCAGGTGGAACAGGATTGGATGGCGCGCCGCCAAATCTTCAGCTGTCATTGCGCCCAGGCAAGAAGGCTTCCATGCCGGTGCGAACTGCATCCGGTATTTCGGCCGGCTTACGCGACTCCCGCCCAATCACCACCAGAATTGTCACCGCGGTTGCCGCGCACAGCCCCCCATCGAACACCGCATTTCCAATCGTGATCGATGTGCGACCAATCCGCAGCAGCACGGACCCCACATCCACCTCCGCGGGCCAGTGCAACTCCGCGCGATAATCCAGCTCGATCCGGCGCATCACAACCAGCACATCGTCCGGCAGATTCTGGATCACACCGCTGCGGGTGTAATTGACCCGGCCACTTTCGATCACGGCGGCGAAGGCGACGTTGTTGATGTGGCCGATCATGTCTGTGTCGGAGAACCGCAGCTTCTCCTGATACCAGTAGCTGAACGTGGCGCGATCGGTCAGGTCTGGATACTCTGTCATGCCGACACAGTCCTCAAAGGGGAACAGGCCTGAATCAGCCAGTCCCTTACGTCGATGGGCACGTGCGGCGCCACCCGCTCCAACACGTCGGCATGATACGCATCCAGCCAGCTGCGCTCGGCGTCAGTCAGTAATTCATCGGCAATCAACACCCTGTCAAACGGCGCCCACGTCAGTGTTTCGAAGCGGAAGAACGTCTTCTCGCCGGCGAACGGCGCGCGCTCCACAAGCACCAGATTCTCCAATCGTATCCCATACTCCCCAGGCGCATAGAACCCCGGCTCATTGGACAAAATCATCCCCTCCTCCAGCGGCGCCGTGCGCAGATACGGGGAGATGGAGGCCGGGCCTTCATGCACGGACAGGAAGCTGCCCACGCCGTGCCCAGTGCCGTGATCGAAGTCCAGCCCCGCTTGCCATAGGGATGCGCGCGCAAACGCATCCAGCCTGACGCCAGCAACATTTTCCGGGAACACCAGCGTGGCGATGGCAATATGGCCCTTCAGCACGCGCGTATAGCGCTCCCGCACCTCCGCCGTGGGCAGGCCCGGCCCCGTCCACACCGTGCGCGTCACATCCGTGGTGCCGTCCAGATACTGGCCGCCGCTATCGATCAGATAGAGCTCGTCCGGCAAAATGGCACGGTCGGTCTCCAGGCTGACCCGGTAATGCATGATCGCGCCATGCTCGCCGGCCGCCGAAATCGCCGGAAAACTTTCGCCGCGAAACAGCGCGCCCTCCGCGCGGTAGCGCAGCAACTGCGCCGCGGCGGAGAGTTCGGTTTCATGGCCGGCCGCGTCGCGCACCCAGTGCAGGAAACGGCACAGCGCCACCGCATCGCGTGCCTGCGCATCCCGCGCGCCCTGCTGTTCCGTGGCGTTCTTGCGGGCTTTTGGAACCAGGCAGGGATCTTGCCCGCCCACCACATGGGCGCCCGCTTCGCGCAATGTTTCACTGAGCCAGGCGGGCGCGCCCACCGTGTCCACGCTCACGCGCTTGCCGGACAAGGCTGCAAGGGCGCCCGGCATGGCGGCGCGCGGCGCGCACGCCACCGCATTGCCCCAGCCATCCCGTAAATCCTGCGGAAGTTTCTCCGGCGGCATGAAAAGCTCCACGCCGGCATCCGCATGCAGGATGGCAAAACCCAGCGCCACCGGCACGTAACCCAGATCCGCGCCGCGCATGTTCAGCAGCCATGCCAGCGAGGCCGGATCGCTTAGCACGGCAGCATCCTGTCCCGCTTTACGCATCTTGTCCGAAATCCGCGCGCGTTTCTCCGCGGAACTCTCGCCGGCATAGGCGGCGTCATACGCGTAAGCCGGCGCAGGCGGCGGCACGGGCCGATCTTTCCATGCGGCATCAACGGGATTCGTGGTCACCGGCACCATCGTCAAGCCCGCGTCTTGGAACTTGGCCACGCCGT
The DNA here is from genome assembly GCA_964658235.1 of uncultured Acetobacteraceae bacterium. Classification (GTDB taxonomy): domain Bacteria; phylum Pseudomonadota; class Alphaproteobacteria; order Acetobacterales; family Acetobacteraceae; genus BOG-908. The sequence goes on from CAZZYR010000117.1 coordinate 3,703, forward strand.
CCTCGCTCATCAGCCAGGG
>CAZZYR010000117.1:3731-7101 GCA_964658235.1 uncultured Acetobacteraceae bacterium
GCCAGCCATGATATGCGCGGCCACATACGCCGGCGGTGGAGACTGGATTAGATGCAACCGCTCCCACAGTGCGCCATCCGTCTCCGATGCAAGCTGCAGCACGTAGCGCCCGTCACTCCACACGGCCGCGCGGTCCGCAAACACCACCGCCATGCCCGCGCTGCCTGTAAATCCGGTGAGCCACGCCAGCCGCTCGGCGGAAGGTGGCACATATTCACCCAGGTGCTCATCGGAGCGGGGGACAATGAACGCCGCCAGATCCTGCGCCGACATGGCCGCGCGCACCGCGGCAAGCCGCTCCGTGAAGGTCATGACCGTAACACCATCGTTGCCCATTGTCCCTCACGCAGCACGCGGTCCAGCCGCAAGCCTTGGCGCCGATGCGCCGCCAGCACCATCGGTATCTGCCCGGTCAGCAGCCCCGCCAAAATCACCGTGCCGCCCGGCGCCAGATGCGCCGCCAGATCGGCCGCCATCAAACACAGCGGACGCGCCAGAATGTTCGCCAACACAAGATCGAATTTTTGCGCGCCTACGCCCTGCCAGCCATTGCCGAGCCTGGCTGCAACGCGGGTCCGAAGGCCGTTCAGCACCGCGTTCTGACGCGTCACGCGCACGGACCACGGATCGTTATCAACCGCCAGAATCCGTCGTTTCAGCAAACCCGCTGCCGCCATAGCCAGGATTCCGGATCCGCATCCCATATCCACGATCCGGCGCGGCCGCCGATGCGCCACCATCTCCAGAGCCCGCAGGCAACCGCGCGTGCTGCCGTGCTCGCCGGACCCAAACGCCAGCCCCGCATCCACCGTCAGCGTCACGCGCCCCGCGCGCCGCCGCCCGTCCAGATGCGTGCCGCGTATGGCGAAACGCCGCCCGATCGGCTGCTCCGGAAACGCCTCATAAACGCGCGCCAGCCAGCCTTCCGCCTCGGTCGGTTCACGCTCCAGCTGCGCCGCCACGCCGCTGACCAAGGCGGCCACGGACAGTGCCCGCTGCAATTCCGCCTCGTCGGCGCCCGCCGCGCGCACGCCCTCCACCCGCCAAATGCGCCGCGCCTCGTCCGACACAAACAAACCCACCGTGGTGCAGGCCAGCGCAATTGCGGCCTCGTAGGCCGGCACAGCCGACTCCGGCACCAGAACAAAAACCGTCTCCAGCAGGCCGGCGTGGCGCGTCATGCCTTTTCCACGAAGCGGTCCATCACTCGCTTCTGTCCGGCCTTCTCGAACGACACGTCCAGCCGATCCTCCTCCGCCGCCGTCACTTCCCCGTAGCCGAATTTCTCGTGGAACACTCGTTGACCTACAGCGATCTTTTCCGCGCGCGCCGGACGGCCGGGCTGCTCCCACGCCTCCGCGCGCCGCGCCACAAGTGGACCTCCATTGAACACGCTGGGCGCCATCATGCGGGCATCGCGCGCCAATGCGGCCGAACCCGCGCGCTCCACATGCGCTTCCGGCAATTCATCCACGAAACGGCTGGGAATGGAACTTTGCCAGTTGGCGTACAGCCGGCGATTGGCGGCATAACTCACCACGGCACGTTTGCGCGCGCGCGTCAGGCCCACATAAGCCAGCCGCCGCTCCTCCTCCAACCCCTTCGTACCGCTCTCATCCATCGTGCGCTGGCTGGGAAACATCCCCTCCTCCCAGCCAGGCAGGAACACGTTGTCAAACTCCAGCCCCTTGGCGGCATGCAGCGTCATCAGGCTGATGCGGTCCGCCTCCGTCTGTTCCTCGTTCTCCATCACCAGCGAAACATGGTCGAGAAAACCCGAAAGATCCTCATAATCCGCCAGCGCGCGGATCAGCTCCTTGAGGTTCTCCAGCCGCCCAGGCGCCTCGATGGACTTATCCTGGCGCCACATCTCCATGTAGCCGCTCTCATCCAGCAGCGTTGCCGCCGTCACCACATGGCCGTCGGTTTCCAGCATGCCGCGCCAGCGGTCGAACCCGGCGCCCAATTCCCGCACGGCCTCGCGCGGGCGGCCCTTCAGCGCGCCGGATTGCGCCAACTGGAATGCGGCGGTGGACAGCGCCGTCTGGCCCTCCCGCGCGCTTTGCCGCATCGCGCGCAACGCCACGTCGCCCACGCCCCGTTTGGGCATATTGACGATGCGTTCGAAGGCAAGATCGTCATTGGGCTGCCGCAGCACACGAAGATATGCGATGGCATCCCGGATTTCCGCGCGTTCGTAGAAGCGCAGCCCCCCCACCACGCGATAGGGGATGGCCAGCTTGATCATCCGCTCCTCGAACGCGCGGGTCTGGGATCCGGTGCGCACCAGGATGGCCATGTCCGCCAGCTTGCACCCGTCCCGTTGCCAATTCTCCACGCGCTCGCCCACCATGCGGGCTTCCTCATCGGAATCCCACAGGCTGACCACGCTGATCTTCTCACCGGCCGGATCCGTCAGTCCGGATCGCAAGGTCTTGCCGAGCCGGCCTGCATTGTTGGCAATCAGCCCGGCCGCTGCCGCCAGAATGGGCGCCGTGCTGCGGTAGTTCCGCTCCAGCCTGATGATCTTCGCCCCCGGAAAATCATGTTCGAAGCGCAGGATATTTTCCACTTCCGCGCCGCGCCAGGAATAGATCGATTGGTCATCATCGCCCACGCAGCATATGTTCTTGTGAGACTGCGCCAGCAGCCGCAGCCACATATACTGCACCACGTTGGTGTCCTGGTATTCGTCCACCAGGATATAGCGGAACACGCGATGATAGCGCTCCAGCACATCGGGGTGGCTGCGCAGGATATCCGTCATGTGCAGCAGAAGATCGCCGAAATCCGCGGCATTCAGCGCGCGCAGGCGCTGCTGATAATTCGTGTAGATCTCGCGCATGCGACCATGGGCAAAATCGCCTTCCTCGGTGGCCGGCACGCGGTCCGGTGACTGGCCGCGGTCCTTCCAGCGCTGAAGGACGGACATCACCGCAGGCGGCGCCCACCGCTTGGCGTCCACCTTCATGGCTTCCATCACCTGCTTCAGCAGGCGGATCTGGTCGTCGGTATCCAGGATGGAGAAGCTGGACGTCAGGCCCACCAGCTCGGCGTGGCGGCGCAGCATGCGTGCCCCCAGGGCGTGGAATGTTCCCAAAAACAACCCGTCCGCAGGCCGGCCGAGCAGACTGCCCACCCGCTCGCGCATCTCCCGCGCGGCCTTGTTGGTGAACGTCACGGCCAGGACCTGGCCCGGGGCGGCGCGGCCGCTGAGCATGATATGCGCGAAACGGGTGGTCAGCACGCGTGTCTTGCCTGTCCCCGCGCCTGCCAGCACCAGCAGCGGGCCCTCGGTCGTCTCCACCGCCTGGCGCTGCTCGTCGTTCAGTTTCTGGAGGTATTCGGTCAATGCGGGGTCCGCGGCTGG
>CAZZYR010000118.1:0-7068 GCA_964658235.1 uncultured Acetobacteraceae bacterium
CGGCAGCCAGGCCCACGAACAGGCCGAATTCCGTGATGTTGCGGATTTCGCCTTCAACGGTGCTGCCGACCGGATGCTCCTCGGCGAACTGCTCCCAGGGATTGCGCTGAACCTGCTTGAGGCCGAGCGAAATGCGGCGCTTGGAAGCGTCCACATCCAGCACCATCACGTCCACTTCCTGGGAGGTGGCGACGATCTTGCCGGGGTGCACGTTCTTCTTGGTCCAGCTCATCTCGCTGACATGGACCAGGCCTTCGACGCCGGCTTCCAGCTCCACGAAGGCGCCATAGTCGGTGATGTTCGTGACGCGGCCGGAGAATTTTCCCAATGGCGGGTATTTCTCGGTGACGCCATCCCAAGGATCGGCTTCGAGCTGCTTCATGCCCAGGCTGATGCGCTGCGTGTCCGCGTTGAAGCGGATGACCTGCACGCGCACGGCCTGGCCGATGGTCAGCGCCTCGGCCGGGTGGTTAATGCGGCGCCAGGCGATGTCCGTCACGTGCAGCAGGCCATCGACGCCGCCGAGGTCCACAAAGGCGCCGTAATCGGTGATGTTCTTGACCACACCGTCCAGGATCATGCCTTCCTTAAGGCCCTGAATCAGCTCGCTGCGCTGTTCGGCGCGGGTTTCTTCCAGCACGGCCCGGCGGGAGACCACGATGTTGCCGCGCGCGCGGTCCATCTTGAGGATCTGGAACGGCTGCGGCACGCCCATCAGGGGGGCCACGTCGCGCACCGGACGGATGTCCACCTGGCTGCCCGGCAGGAAGGCCACGGCGCCGCCAAGATCGACCGTGAAGCCGCCTTTGACGCGGCCGTAGATGGTGCCATTGACGCGGGTGTTGGCTTCGAATTGACGCTCCAGCAGGGTCCAGGCTTCCTCGCGGCGGGCCTTTTCGCGGGACAGGACGATGGAGCCGTCCCGATCCTCATAACGCTCGACGAACAACTCGATCATGTCGCCGGGCTTGATCTCCGGCTTCTGGCCGGGCTGGGTGAATTCCTTCAGCGCCACGCGGCCTTCGGACTTCAGCCCGACATCGACGATGGCGAATTCTTCGGTGAGGCGGATCACCCGGCCGGTGACGACTGAGCCGTCAAAGCCGGTATCGCGGCCGAGGGTTTCATCGAGGAGGGAGGCGAAATCCTCCATCTCGCGCGGCGGAAAGGAGGGGCGGTCGAGGGTTTGGACGGCAGCGCTGGAAGCCATGTGGTAGGTGTAATCCCGTGAAGAGCGCCCCGGTTCTGCCGGCGGCGGTCAGTGCCTGCGCCTGGACGGGAGAGCCCCCTGCCACACGTCTTGTCCGCGCCTGACGCGGACCGGGTGAACGAAAACAGGCCCTGAGCCGAGCGGCTGGACCTGTGTCGCGGACAGATAGGCGTTTCGTGAGTGGAGTCAACAAATAAGCAATGGACGGGACACTCTTTTCCGGCGTCACCTGTTTTACGACGCGTATCGCTCAATCCCCAGGTCCGCATGCTCAATGTTCGGCAGCTTGCCGCTCATCAGGTCTGCCAGCAGCGCGCCGGAGCCGCAGGACATCGTCCACCCCAGCGTGCCATGGCCGGTGTTGCACCAGAGATTGGCGATCTTGGTTCGCCCGATCACCGGCGGGCCGTCCGGAGTCATCGGCCGCAGCCCGGTCCAGAATTCGGCGCGCGACATGTCGCCGCCATGCGGAAACAGCTCCGTCACGGAATGGAGCAGCGTTTGGCGGCGCGGCTCGCGCAGCGTGTTGCTGTAGCCGGCCAGCTCCGCCGTGCCGCCCACGCGGATACGATCGCCCAGCCGGGTGATCGCCACCTTGAACGTCTCATCCATGACGGTGCTGAGCGGCGACGCAGCCTCGTCGGCCACCGGCATCGTGATGGAGTAGCCTTTAACGGGGTAGATCGGCAGGTCCACGCCCACCGCGCGGAGCAACGCTGGCGAGTAGCTGCCGAGAGCGACCACGTAACTGTCCGCGGTCAATGTCCCCGCCTTCGTCACCACGCCGGTGATGCGTCCCCCCTCGAACAACAGGCGTTCGATGGCCACGCCATAGCGGAACACCACGCCGGCGCGCTGGGCCATGTCCGCGAGGCGCGTGGTGAACATATGCGCGTCGCCGGTCTCGTCTCCAGGCAGGCGCAAGCCGCCGACGAATTTGTCCGTCACCTCCGCCAGCGCCGGCTCCTGGGCGATGCAGCCGGCGCGGTCCAGGATGGTGTAGGGCACGCCCAAGCCGTCCAGCACGGCCGTATCGTCACTGACATGATCGGCCTGCTTCTGCGTACGGAACAGCTGCAGCAGGCCGCGCTGTCCGTCATCGTAGGTGATGCCGGTGACGGTGCGTAGGTCGCGCAGCTTGTCGCGGCTGTACTCCGCCAGCCGGACCATGCGCCCCTTGTTCCGCGCATAGGCTTCCGCGTTGCAATTGCCCAGGAAACGCGTGACCCAGTCCAGCAGCTGGCGGTCCGGCACCGGCCAGAACACCAGGGGACGGTGGCGCATCATCATCCACAGGATCGCCTTGCGCGGCGTGTCCGGCCCGGCCCAGGGCGCGGACATGCCGGGCGAGACCTGGCCGGCATTGGCAAAACTGGTCTCCAGGCCGGCGGCCGGCTGGCGGTCGATAACCGTTACCTCATGGCCGGCCTGGGCGAGATACCAGGCACTTGTGACGCCGATGACGCCGCTGCCAAGGACGATGATTTTCAAACAATGCTCCTGCGTGAAACAACCAGAAGAAAGCAGTTCTTTTTTGAAAAAAAGAACCAAAAAAACTTTTGTCCGTTGAGTCCGCGCCAGCACTGAAAAAAGTTTTTGCTTCTTTTTTCAAAAAGAAGGCCTTGCCTTACCTTATCAACCGCACCGGCACCTGCCCGCTCCGCCCACGCACCTCCACATTCATGACCGGCGCGCCTGCCACGCCGGCCAGTCTGAACACCTCCTCGGAGACCACCGCAGCCACATCATGGTCGCGCGCCACATCCTGCAGCCGATGCGCCACGTTCACCGTGTCGCCCAACGCGGTGAAGGCGATCTGGGTGCCAAAGCCGATCTCGCCCACGATGGCACGCCCACAATGCACGCCGATGCCATATCGCAACGGCACACCCGCCTCCCGGCTGAACAGCGGGCTTAGCTCCGCGAACGCCACAGCGGCCCCGTGCACCGCCTCCAGCGCCTGGCGGCAGCCATGCTCGGGCGGGCATTCCAAGGCAAAGAGCGCCAGCAGGCCATCCCCCAGAAACTGCACGGGGCGGCCGCCGGCGGCCACCACCGCGCCACTCGCCGCGCCAATGAAGCGTCCCAGCAGGAAAACGCTGTCGAACGGCAGGCGGCTTTCGGCCAGGGCCGTGGAGCCACGCAGATCGATGAACATGGCCACCAGGAAACGCTCGTCCCCGGGGATCCGTGCGGCGCGGCCCGCAATGAAATCCGCCGCAATGCCAGGGGGGATCAGCGGCACCACCGCCAGCGCCGCTTCCGGACGGAGCTGACAAGCCAGGCGGATGGTGTCCGGATCTGCGCCGATCCGGTCCAGCACGTGTCGTTCAGAGGCGGTAGGCTTCGGCAGCGCGGCCTCGGACCATAGGACGCGCACCCTGCAGGTGGAGCAGCGGCCCCTCCCGCCGCATACGCTCGCATGTCCGATCCGCTCTTTGCGGCTTGCATCGAGCACTGTCAGCCCACCGAGCATGTGGATGGGAGCCCGGCCGGGATAGTGGATGGCGAATCGCCTGCCGCGCCGGTCGGCCAGGCTGCGAACCAGGCGGGCCACCAAAGCCAGGGCGATGCTGCCCGCGTAGACGGCCACCAGATCGTTCCGCAGGCGAGCAAGCCGGGCCTTCTGATCCGGCGTGCCGGCAACAGCTTGGGGCAATTGCGTCGCGCGCCAGGCGGGATCGGCCTCTGCACGCGCCACCTCCCGACCTCCGGCGGCGAAACCCAAGAGCGCCAGTATGGGAATCACCACGGCCAAGGCGAGCAGCGGTGCCTGCCAGGCCGGCCACCAGCGCCGCAGGCGAAGGAGAAAAAACAGGCCGATGCAGGCATGCGCCCAGGCTACCAGCAGCCCCCCGATCTGCAGCCAGCCCCAAAGGCTTGGCGCATGTCCCGGGCCACCCACCCACAACGCGTCCAGTTCCGCCACGTAACCCTTGTTCAGCCCGTGCAACGACCAAGCGGCGCGGGTGACCATGACGTGGTTTGCCAGCATGGCCGGAATCGATAGTCCCAGCACCAGCTGCCACGCTTCCGCCGGACGCCAGCCGGCGTAGCGCCGCGCGTAGAGCGACCACACGCCAAGGCCGGCATGTGTCAGCAACGCGCCATAGAGCAGCGCCGTGCCCGCGGGACCCTGCCAGAGCGCTTTCTGGGCAAGAAGCATCCTGTCGGCCGCGGCCACGGACACGTTCAGCAAGCCGTGGTTGAGCAAATGCAGGCTGACATACGCGAAAAGCACCAGGCCGCTGACCAAACGGACATGCCTGAGCCGGGAACCAATTAGCCACGGCTGTGACGGGCTCGGCAGGTTTCGTGGCGGTTCTGTCGGCATCCGAAACAGGCTACGTCAGCTTCACATTCCGGAGGAGTGACAACTTGCCAGCGCCGATCCAGATCGACCGCGCGGAGGTGCTGGCGCATCTGCGGCGGCAGCCGATCCTGCAGCCGCTCGGTGAGGCGGCGCTGACCGGATTGCTAGCCTATGCGCAGCCGCGCGCGCTGCGCGCCCGTGCCCGGCTGTTCGCCGCCGGCGATGCGGGCAGTGCGCTGTATCTTGTGCTGTCCGGCTGGATCAAGCTGTCCAGGCCAGGGCCTGCGGGGCGGGACATCGTGCTGGAGCTGGCTGGGCCGGGCAGCCTGTTCGGGGAACTGGCGGTGCTGTGCGCGCTGCCGCGGGCGGCTGACGCCACCGCACTGGGCACGGCTCGCGTCCTGACGATCGATGGGCGCGCGCTGGTCGCCGCATTGCGGGCCAATCCGGATGCGCTGCTCGCCGTGGTGCGGCTGCTGGGCGAGCGGCTGGCGCGCACCACGTCGCAGATGGAAGACGGGCAGATGCCGGCCGAGCCGCGACTGGCACGGGCGCTGTTGCGGCTGGCCGGGCCAGGCCAGGTGATCGACTTAGGGCTGTCGCAAAGCGAGATCGGGGAGCTAACCGGGCTGGCGCGGGAGAGCATCAACAAGCTGCTGGGAGCGTGGCGGGACTTGGGGTGGGTAAGGGTGGAGGGGCGGCGAGTCGTTTTGGCCGATTGGGAAGCGATAAGAAAGCAAGGCCTTCTTTTTTGAAAAAAAGAAGCAAAAAACTTTTCTCAATGGAGTCCGCGACAGCATGGAAAAAAGTTTTTTGGTTCTTTGTTTCAAAAAAGAACTGCTTCCTTACGGAGTCACAGTCACGATCATCCCATGCGTATTCCCGGCTGCATCCGTGTAGAACCCAACAAGCTGGTTCTTGTTGTTGATGCCGTTCACAACGGTGCCGCCAACACCATTGGGATCATTCACCTTCACCCAGGCGCCCGTCGACGCCGTGTAATACAGGCCGTGCGTCACGCCGTTGGCATCCACGTAGAAGCCGACGGCAATGCCGCTGTTGTTGATGCCGAGAAGCTGAGTGTTGGTGGATTGCGGGACATGGAAATACGTGAGCACGCCGCCGGACGCATTGCGCACGAAGCCGAACGTGTTTTGCTTGGCGTTGGTGACAAAGCCGCAGGTTGTCCCGCTGTCATTGATGCCGGTCATGGCAGTGGCGTAGCCCAACGGGCTGAAGGCGGTATAGGTGCCAGTGGCAAGCGCGTACGTGTAGCCGTGCGTAGTGCCGGCGGCATCGGCGAAGAAACCGGCGACAACATTGCTGTTGTTGATGCCCAGCGCCTGGCTGACGCGCGGTGCGCTGGCCGTGGCCGGATCGATGGCGCTGACATATGTGAATTTGCCGTGGGCGAGCGGCGTCCGAAGGAAAGCGAAGTTGGCGTCGCCGCCACCGAGGTTGGTATCTGACCAGAAACCCGTGGTCAGGCCTGCGTTGTTGATGCCCGTCGCCTGCGTCTGCACGGAGCCGGGCTGGTTGTTCGGCGCGAATTTCGTGTAGGGCGGGGAGATCTGGTAGCCGATATTCGGGTGACCGGCCGCACCGCTGCCGAAATAACCCACGATGACGCCGGTATCGTTGATGCCGAGCAGCTGGTTGAACGTGGGATCACCCGGATTGTCCAGCGTGGTGAAGGTAAAGGTTTGTGCGGAGGCGGCGGACGCAGCCAGGCAGGCGGCGGCGGCGAGGAGGAACTTGCGCATCGTGTAGGTCCTTATCCACTGTCGCCAGGCCGGAGCGGCTGGCGTGGTCATTACTTAGCCAGCGCGAATAAGCTGTGCTGTGACACGGGCCACAGGCGCGGGCGATTAACCTACATTGTGGGGTCGGACAAGCCGGTGGCGATGGCGCGCACTGCGGCGCGCCACCCTGTGTTCAGCCGACGATGTCTTCCGGCTTGAAGAAGAAGGCAATCTCGCTGGCGGCCGCCTCCGGGCTATCGCTGCCATGCACGGAATTGGCTTCGATATCTTCGGCAAACTCCGCACGGATGGTGCCCGCATCGGCCTTCTTCGGGTCTGTTGCGCCCATGATACGGCGGTTGGCGGCGATCGCGTCCTCGCCTTCCAGCACCTGCAGCACCACCGGTCCACTGGTCATGAACGTGACCAGGCCGCCGAAGAAGGGCCGCGCCTTGTGCGCGCCGTAGAACGCCTCGGCCTGCGCCTTGGTCATCAGGGCGCGGCGCTGGGCGATGATGCGCAGGCCGGCATCCTCGAACTTCGCGTTGATCTTGCCGGTCAGGTTGCGGCGCGTGGCGTCCGGCTTGATGATGGAGAAGGTGCGCTCGGTGGCCATGTCGTCGATCCTTGCGGTCTGAAGTTGCCCGGCGCCTTAGCCGAGCGGCTCCTGACCCGCAACCCTACACGTCGTCCGGCGAAAGGCGCTTGAGCTCCTCCGCGCAGCGCTCGTGCAGGGCAGCCTCGTTCTCCAGGGTCTTGGGGAAGCGGGCGCGGCGGGCGAGCACGGCGGTTTGCTTGGCTTT
>CAZZYR010000119.1:0-7043 GCA_964658235.1 uncultured Acetobacteraceae bacterium
TGGATGACGCGGTCGCTTGGGTCATGGCCAATGACGATGCGGCCCGCCAGATCGGCGAAGCCGGCCGCGCGCTGGCGGACGCGATGACGTTTGAAAGCGTGGTGGCGGATGCGGCGCGCCGGTTGCGGGCTTGGGTGGAGAAGTAAGCGGTCTTTTTGCAAAAAAGAATTAAAGAAATTTTGTCTTTGCTGTCGCGGGCTGAGGTGGCTGGCAGTTGAACTCAGTAAAAATTATCCTTTAGCGCTACTTGCCAATCTTCCGTGAAGTGTAAGTGCTCAAATGAGTCCAATCGATGCGCTTTCAGCGCCGGATCGAACAGAAGTCCGGCTCGGGAATAATCCGGCTTGAACCAGAATTCACTTACATGGAGGCGGCTTTTGAATTGAAAGCCCCGGTCCCGCAACATGACCCGGCACGTGTCGTCGTAATCAGGGCGTTGACCTTCCAACTCGATGCAGATCACACCCATCGGGATGGTCCAGTTCATTGAACCCAGGACGAAGAATTCGGCGCCCTGCACATCGATCGACAGGAAGTCGATGTAATCCACCTTCTCCAACTCCGTGATCGCCCCCATCGGCGCGCTCAGGACGTTGTATGTGCGCGATTTCTCAAGCTCCCACGTCTTTATGTAGTCCTCCGTCAGCGCGCTCTGCACGCCCGACAGGGGCGAGTCGCCGACGAATTCGCAGACCGCGAAATTCGCCATGATGGCCAGGTTGTGGATCGCGGCCTTTGGCCTGTGCGCGTAGATTTTCCTGACATTAATTGGCGACGGCTCAATGAGCACACATTTGCAATCATTGAATTGCTCCAATGCAAACGTGTTGGAAAACGTCTTTCCATCGTAAGCGCCGATTTCAAAGAGAACCGCGTCCTGACGCGGCACATTCATGAAGTTCTGGAAGCAAAAGACGTCTTCACCAAGCTGGGAATAAGACTTCACACGATCCCTCCCTGCCGAACGACCACGCACCCCATAAGCAAAAGTTTTTTGCTTCTTTTTTTCAAAAAAGAAGGCCTTCCTTCCTCAAACCAACCTGCTCTGCAGCACGCTCGCCGCAATAAACCCCGCAAACAGCGGATGCGGCGCAAACGGCTTGCTCTTCAGTTCCGGATGATACTGCACCCCGATAAACCAGGGATGATCCGGATATTCCACAATCTCCGGCAGCACGCCATCGGGCGACATGCCGGAAAACCGCAGGCCGGTGGTTTCCAGCCGCTCCCGGTAATGCACGTTCACCTCGTAGCGATGCCGATGGCGCTCGGAAATCTCGCTGCTGCCGCCATACATGTCGCGCACCAACGATCCTGCGGCCAACGACGCGGGATACGCGCCCAGCCGCATCGTGCCACCCAGATCGCCGCCCGCCTCACGCCGTTCCCGCTCGTTGCCGCGCGCCCACTCCGTCAGCAGTCCCACCACGGCATCCTCGCACGGCCCGAACTCCGTGGTGGACGCTTCCGGCAGTCCGCCAAGATTGCGTGCGCATTCGATCACCGCCATCTGCATGCCGAAGCAGATACCGAAAAACGGGATCCTGCGCTCCCGGGCGAAGCGCACCGCGGCAATCTTGCCCTCCGTGCCGCGCTCGCCGAAGCCGCCGGGCACCAGGATTCCGTGCACATCCTCCAGCCGGCCCACCGCGTCCGGGCTCTCGAACACCTGGCTGTCCACCCAGTCCAGCTTCACGCGGACCCGGTTGGCAATGCCCCCATGCGCCAGCGCTTCGGCAAGGCTCTTGTAGCTGTCGAGCAGGTTTATGTATTTCCCAACGATCGCAATTCGCACCTCGCCCTCCGGCGCGCGCACGATGTTGATAATGCGCTGCCACCGATCGAGGTTCGGCGGCGTCTCGAACGGCAGCGCGAAATGGCGCAGCACTTCGCGGTCCATGCCCTGCTCGTGATAGGTGATCGGCACGGAATATATGGTGTCTGCATCCAGCGCCGGCACCACCGCGCTGGGCCGCACATTGCAGAAACTGGCAATCTTGCGCCGCTCCGCCTCCGGGATCGGACGGTCGCAGCGGCACAGCAGCATTTGCGGCTGAATGCCCACGTTCAGCAATTCCTTCACGGAATGCTGCGTCGGCTTGGTCTTTAGCTCGCCCGCGCTGGGAATGTAGGGCACCAGCGTCAGATGCACGAACATCGTCCGTTCCGGACCCAGTTCGTTGCCGAGCTGGCGGATCGCTTCCAGGAACGGCAGGCTTTCGATATCGCCCACCGTGCCGCCGATCTCGATCAGGCAGAAATCCAGATCATCCGTCTCGCGGACGATGGCTTCCTTGATAGCGTCCGTGATGTGCGGAATTACCTGCACGGTTGCGCCCAGATAGTCGCCGCGCCGCTCGCGCGCGATCACCTCGGAATAGATGCGCCCGGTGGTAGCGTTGTCCGCTTTCGTGGCGGCCACGCCGGTAAAGCGCTCGTAATGACCCAGATCCAGGTCGGTTTCCGCGCCGTCATCGGTGACGAACACTTCGCCATGCTGATACGGGCTCATCGTGCCCGGATCCACGTTCAAATACGGATCGAGTTTTCGCAGACGCACGCGGTAGCCGCGCGCCTGCAGCAGTGCGGCCAGCGCCGCGCTGGCGATGCCTTTGCCCAAAGAGGAGACCACGCCGCCGGTGATGAAGACAAACCGCGTCATGGGCGCTCCTTCTACACGCAAGCAGGCGCCGCCGTGAACCCATCCAGGATGCGCTGTGCCGCAATCACCCCGCTGCGATACGCACCCGCCACAGTGCCGGCCAGCCCACCCGGTGCGCAGGCTTCGCCGGCCAGGGCCAGCCGGCCATCCCAGAGCGGTGCGGCCAGCACCGCCCGGCTGCCTGCATGGCCCGGCCGCGCATAGGCGTACGCTCCGGCGAAATCAGGATCCGCGCCCCACCCCGTCATCAGCTCGCCGGGCGCGAACGCGGCACTTACATCGTGCCCGAAGGTCGCTGCCAGTTCGGCGCGCATGAAGGCGCCGGCGTCTTCCGGCCGGGATGCAAACGCCCAGGCCGCGCTGCCGCCGATGAACCCCACCGCCATGTCGGACCCGCCCGCCCAAAAAATGGTGGACAGGAAAGGCGACCCGCGTGACGGCGCACGTCGGAACACTCCCGCGGCCTCGGGCAGACCCAGCCGGTCCGTGCCGGAGGCGCGAAGTGCAATCTTGCTCAGCAACCCCATCGGGAGCCCGTCCAGCGCCGCCAGCACATCCAGCGGCAGTCCCGGTAAGAACCGGATGCGCTCATCCCGCAGGACGCCGGTGGACACAGTCAGGATGGCGGCCCCGGCGCGCAAGGCGCCGCTGGACGTCTCCACCCGCACGCCGTCCGGTTCGGCCGTCACTGCCGTCGCACGAACCCCCAGCCGGGCAGGTGTGTCCAGCAGCCGCGCCACCAGCGCCCCCAGCCCGCCGGCAGCCACATAATTCTCGCCGTCCAGTTCGTTCGCGTGCCAGTCCGCTAGGCTCAGATTGTCCGCATCGCCCGCCGCTATGATCGCACCCTCCCAGGCCTCGATCGTCGCGGTCCAGGGATCGCCGGCCACGGGCGCACCCGCCTCCGCCAGGCTGCAATCCGCTCCTCCAAGCCGCGCCGTGACTGTCGCTTGCCATGCTGCCTCCGCCGCATCGTAGGCGCTCGCATCCGCATGCTGGCCTGGCGGGTCCATGATGTGCATGCGCGCGGACCAGGGCCCGTCCGGACCCACCGCCTGGCCGCGCGCCTGCGCCAAATCCACCAGCGGATTGCGGTGCGCGGCATGCAGCCACTGCGCGCCATGATCGAAGGCCCGTCCGCGGATCATCTCCGTCCAGGCCCGCCCGCCGATACGCTTGCCGGCTTCTATAAGCTCCACCCGCCGCCCGGCGGCGCGCAGCAGGCCGGCGGCCGCCAGCCCGGCCACGCCAGCGCCGATCACCACCACATCCACGCTGTTGCCGCCGGGCGCGCTGGCCGAAGCCAGCGCGGTCACTTGGTGGGGACTTTGGGCGCCTGGTCAGCCGGCTTGGCGGGCAGGGCGCCCGGTTTGGCAGGGGCGGCGGGAACAAGCGGCCTGCTTGCCGCCGGCACTGCCAGGATATCGTGGCCCACGCCGCCAGTGCCCTTGTTCAGCAGCGCCAAGCCCAGGGAAATACTGAAGAACAGTGCCGCCAGGATGGCCGTGGTCCGCGTCAGCAGATTCGCCGTGCCGCGCCCGCTCATGAAGGACCCCATGCCTTGCGTGGTGCCAATCCCCAACCCGCCGCCTTCGCTGCGCTGGATCAGCACCACGCCGATCATGGCCAGCGTGATGAACAGGTGCAGCACGCGCAGCACGGGGGTCAGGGTGGCAAGCGCGGTCATAAGTGGGCAGGCCTCGGGTGCAAAGCGCGCCTTCTACAGCAACCCGGCCGCCAAAGGGAAGGCAGGCCGCGCCGCTGCCAGCCATGTCAGCCCTTCGGCAAAACGTAGAGCGTCACGCTCTGCGCCGGCGCCACGTCGGCCAGCACGCCGCCACTCCAGGCAATGCCGGGCAAAGCCTGGATAGCGTTGCTGGACGTCAGCCGGAACACCTGCGCCGTCCCGGCCGCCGCGAAATGCGCCAGCTTCACAGTGATTGGCGTGGTCCCGGACAGCACCTTGCTGATCACCATCACCGTCAGCGCACCATCCGCCGTCCGTACGCCGGCAAAGGCGGACAGATCATCCGGATTTGGCACGCTCGCCGCCACGCTCGTCTCGCCGAACGTGGACTTATTGCCGTCATAGTTGCGATACATCTGCATCGCCTTGAACGTCGGCGACGTATTCGCCGGCACCGTCCAGCGTGTCGCCATGTTCAGCTCCCATTTGCCGAACAGTCCGTCTAGATCCGCTTGGGTGGTTGCCCCGTTGATGTTCGCCTCGTCGCCCCAGTTATATTCCGTGATCGCAATCGGCGTGCCCGGGTAGTAGGCGCTGTTCACCCAAGCCCGCAGCCGCGGGATCAGATAGACCGGCACGCCAATCCAGCTCTCGGATTTGTAGGTTTTGTCCCACAACTGGCGCGTGGACCGGTTGCGCAGCAGTTGCGTCGCCTGGCTATCGTCGTTGGAAAACTCCGCGCCCTGCGGATAGAAATGCACGCTCACCACATCCACCGGGTGCCCTGCCGCCTTCCATTGCCCCAGCAGCCACGGCATGTAATCCACCCCGCCCTGCACGCCGGCATGGTCCGGGAAACAGCAATAGCCATGCGCGGCCGCATATTGCTGGTCATACCCGCTGTAAAAATAGGCCTCCCACCCCCACTCCTCGGGTGCAACCACCTTGGCCCCGGCATCCACGGCCTTGATCTTCGCGGACATCGCAATCACGTCGTTCGCATACTCCGTCCCGTGCGGCCCCACAGGATGCACGTCCCGATGCGTCGAAAACCAGATGCTGGCTTCGTTATCCATCAGGTAATACGCCACCCCACCCTTCGCGGCATGGCCGAATTTGAGCGCCATGTGATGCACCCAGTTCTGCTCTCGCATGAACGAGTCCACTATGTAGGAATCGCTGACGGCGTTGCCGGTGATTGGCGTGCTGCAATCCGTGTGTAGCCCATCTCCGGCATCGTGGTCGTACGGGTCCACGCTGCATTGCGCACCGTATTTTTTCACCGAAAAGCTCGGCAGCAACGTCCGCCCGGGCCCCAATTTCGCCACATGCCCGATCAGCGGAATTGTCACCGCGGCCTTGGCGCCGTCCGCCAGCGTGTCGGTGATGAACGCATCCACGTCGGACGCGGGTGTCGTGCCGGTTCCTGGATAGCTCTCGAAGTAATAATCTTGCGCCAGGTTCTGCGCATTTGCCACCCAGTTATAAGTGGTCGTGCTGTTGCCGCCGGACCGGTTCACCGGTGCATTCAACGCAGCAAGGTCTGCTTTCGAGGCGAACGCCACGCCATAGATCAACGGATTGATCGCATGCCGCTGGGCGGCGGTATCCACGCTGATTGTCACGGGGGCGTTCTGGGCGGACGCGCTGCCGCACACCATTGTCAGCAGGAAAATGCGGCGCATCTCAGTGCTCCCTAAGCAAGAATTCTTTTTTTGAAAAAAAGAACCAAAAACTTTTATCAGTGCTGTCGCGGATCAAACAGATAAAAGTTCTCTAGCGGGTTCACCCGTAGAGCCAGCAGATCCAGATGGCGGCCGCGAGGAATGGCCCGAACGCCACCTTCCGCTGGCGCCTTGCAAGCGCCCAAAGCAGCCCGCCGACAGCGGCCCCCAGCACCACCTCCCCCAGCAAGGCCACACCCACCCAGGCACCGCCGGCCGCCAGCAGCTTGGCGTCCCCCAACCCCAGCCCCTCGGTCCCCCGCGCCCGCCGATACAGCCACGCTACCCCGAACAGCAGCGTGTAACCAATCGCTGCCCCAAACGCCCGGCCAGTTATTGCATCCGGCTCCAGCCACATCGCCTCTCCCAAGCCCGCCAGCAGCAGCGGCAGAGTCAGCGCGTCCGGCAGCCGGAGACACACCGCGTCGATCCACCCCAGGGTGAGCAGCGTCCATCCCAGCGCGCACCCCGCCCAAAGCTGGCCACCCCGCTCCCCAGCCACCACCGCCCACGCAGCCACGCCAACCGCCGCCAGTTCCACCGCCAGCACATCCCACCCGATTGCCGCGCCACAAAAACGGCATCGCCCACGCAGCATGGCAAAACTCACCACCGGCACCAGATCCGCCACCCCAAGCGCATGGCTGCACGCGGCACACGCGCTGCGCCCCCGAACCACCCCTTGTCTGGCCGGCATCCGGGCGATCAAAACCCCGCAAAAGCTCCCTACGAAGGGCGCGGCCACCACCGGCCCTACCCACCCGTCTGAAATCCATCCGTTGATTAACTCGACCGCACCCATCTTTGCCTTGCAGATTGCCGGCCGAAGCCGTGCCATACACCGCCAGTAGCACTCAGGAGCCCCGCCCCATATGACCGCAGCCGGCGGCCGCATCACGCCAGGGCAGTCCACCCAGGCCACCCCTGCCAGGCCCATCCTGGATCAGCAGGTGGACCTGCTTGCCAACAT
>CAZZYR010000120.1:0-7042 GCA_964658235.1 uncultured Acetobacteraceae bacterium
GTCTGCTCCGTGATCAGCAGCCGCGGCTCGTCCAGGAAGCAGATCAGCATCAGCGGCTCGGATTCCAGCCGCACCGGCTGCACCGCAATGCTGTAGGCCGGCAAATGCGGCTTGCGGCTGGACCCGATGCCGGAGATCACCACACGCGTATCGGAGGCGCCGGCCTGCCGGATGGCGGAGGCAAGACGCGCCCGCACGTCCGGCCGCGTCATGGACAGCAGATCGTGCGTCGGATGGCCCGGCGGGACGCGAAGATACGCTTCGGTGGGACCCAGCGAATACAGGCAGGTGTGCTTCGCGTCGATCAGGACCGCCGCCGGCGCGTAGGTCTCCAGCACCTGGCGGCGGCATAGCTCCGCCAAGGCGGCCTGGCGCGATGCCCCGGCGGCAGGTCCGGCGCGGGTCGGTCCGCGCCCACCTTCGATCGCTCCCGACAGAAATCCCAGATCACCAGGCCTGCTGCGGCCGATCCTGCGGAACAGGCGCTCCGGCTTGGAGATCACCTCGAACCGCCCGGCCGTGTCCGCGATCGTCTCGGCGCCGCCCAGCAGCAGCACCCCGCGGTCGCGCAGCGCGAAATGCAGCAAGAAAATCACTCGCGCCTGTGCCTCCGGCCGCAGGTAGATCAGCAGGTTGCGGCAAGACACCAGATCCAGCCGCGAAAAGGGCGGATCGGACAGCACGTCCTGCACCGTGAACACCACGGCGCCGCGCAACTCCGGCAGAATACGATAGCCATCCTCCTCACGGCAAAAAAAGCCCTCCAGCCGGGCGGCCGACACATCCGCCGCGATGCTGGCCGGATAAAGGCCTTCCCTGGCCTGTGCCACCGCGCCGGGATCCACATCGGAGGCGAACACCTGCAGCTTCACCTGACACTGCGCCGCCGCGATCGCCTCCCGGCATAGGATCGCCAGCGAATACGTCTCCTCGCCAGTGCTGCATCCCGCCACCCAGATGCGCAGCGTGCGGTCCGGCAGCAGCCTGGCCACCAGCGCCGGCAGGATTTCGGCCTCCAGATAGTGGAACACCACCGGATCACGGAAGAAACTGGTCACGTTGATCAGGCAGTCCGACGCCAGCAGGTCCAGCTCCCGCGGATCCTTTCGCAGCAGCGCCGCGTACCGCCCGAAATCCTCGATGCCGATCTGTGCAGCGGTCATGCGCCGCTCGATCCGGCGCTGGAGCGTCCCCTGCTTGTATTCGGTGAAATCATGCGCTGTCTTGCTGCGCAGCAGATCCACGATCGTGACCAGGCTGCCCAGTTCCGCCGCAGCCGGTTTGTCCGCCGTCTCCCGCGGCCTGTAGGCCATCAGCGCGGCCTGCATCCTGGCCACCGGCAAAATTTGGTCCACGCGGCCGGTCTGGATGGCGCTCTTCGGCATGCCGGCATAACCGGCCTCGGACGGCTCCTGCGCGATCACCAGGCCATCGCGCGCATGGATGGCCGCCAGCCCCAGGCTGCCGTCCGATCCAGTGCCTGACAGGATGATGCAGCCTGCACTTTCGCCGTATTCGTCTGCCAGCGAGCGCAGCAGGAAATCGAACGGCATGCGCGCGCCGTGCCGCACGCCGGGTTTTGACAGCCGAAGCCGGCCGTCCGAGACCGACAGATAAGCTCCAGGCGGAATCACATGCAGTTGCACGGGCAGCACCTGCATCCCCTCCACCGCTTCCACCACCGCCAGTTTCGTGTGGTTTTTCAGCAGGTCCACCAGCAGGCTTTCATGCGTGGGGTCCAGATGCTGCACCAGGATGAAGGCCATCCCGCTATCTGGCTCCAGCGCCTCCACCAATAGCCGGCAGGCCTCCAGCCCGCCCGCGGACGCGCCGATGCCGACAACCGCAAGACCGCCCGGCGCTTTCCTGGCGGGCGGTGGCCGCCTTGGCTGGCGGTGTTTTGCGGGCATGTGACGTGGCTCCGACAGCGCGATAAGTGCGCCCGTGGCCGGCGAAGCGTAGGCACTACACCTTAAACGCAGTCATGTCGCGCTACGCATAGGCAAGCAGTCCGTTTTTGGAGAAAAGGACCAAAGACTTCTGTCTATTCAGTCCGCGACAGCACCGAAGGGAGTTTTTTTGGTTCTTTTTTGCAAAAAAGAACACGTGCCTTCACCTGTATCAGCCGCCGCCCCGCACGGCATGCGTAGATTCCGAACCTGCCCCGCGCGGCCTCCATGTGTCAGGCTGAGAGCGGTTCAGCACCGTGCTACACAGGGTTCGTCGAGCATACGATGCAAAGTCTGCGTATTCTTGTTGTCGAAGACGATGACCTTGTCGGCATCCTGCTCGCCGAAACGCTGCAGGCGATGGGTCATCAGGTGTCCGCCGTCGTCACCACGGAACTCGCTGCGATCGAGGCCGCCCGCTTCTACGCGCCAGACCTTGTCATCCTGGACGAAAATTTGCGGTCCGGCCGCGGCAGTTCAGCCATCCGTCACATCCACGAACTGCGCGCGGTGCCGTATCTGCTCATGAGCGGCAACCCCCCGGACATCCGGAGCAAGGGTGTGACCTTCCTGAAAAAACCGTTCCTCGAGGAAGACCTGCGCAAAGCCATCCGAACAGCCTTGTCAGTGCTGCACGTGGGCGGGGGCTGACACGTCGCGTATCGCCCGACGCACCAGCACGCCGTCGTCGTCCCTTAGTTGAACGTGTAGGTCAGCTTCAACCCAGCCGTCAGCGGCCGCGTCACCACGATCGACTGCACGAACTGCGCGGCGCTGATAAACTGTTGCCCGCGCTCATCGGTCAGATTGCTGACATATACCTGCGCGCGCCACGAATCCTTGCTGACGCCCACGGACGCGTTTACTTGCGTGATCGGGCTTTGATAGAAATTGTTGAAACTCGCAACGGCCGAGTGCGTGTGCGCGGAGTGTGTGACGCCGGCCTGCACGAAGCACAGGTAATCATCCGCCACATCGAACTCATAGCGCGCCCGCAGCGATCCCTTGAATGCCGGTGACAACGCCAGCGTATCGCCCACCTGCCCGAAAATGCCGACCGAACCGGGCAGCGCCGCGCCCGTCGCACTCGTCACCGGCGGCGACGTCAGTTGCTTCGTGTCGTTGATCGCGGCACTGCCGGTCACCGTCAGCCCATCGATCGGCACAGCCGTTAGCTGGATTTCCGTGCCGCGCACGCGATAGTTCGGGCCGTTCACCGTAAATGCCAGGTTGCCGAACGCGCCCGGATCGAACAGGCGGTCCTGCACGTTGTTCCAGTCTTCCTGGTAGAACGCGCCGTCCACCGTCAGGCGGTGCTGCAGGAACTGCATTTTGTAGCCGACCTCGTTGTTGGTCAGCGTGTCGGACGTGTAGCCGATCTGCCCCACGAACGCGCCATGATTTGTGGACGGCGCCCGCCGGTTGAACCCGCCCGGCCGGTAGCCTTCGGACCAGGTGTAATACACCATGATGTCCGGCGTGATCTTCCAAGTGATGTTGGCCCGGCTCTTGAAGCCATAGGCCGCGCTTTCGAGGTGTTTCTTGTCCAGGTTCGTGGCACCTGCGGTGCACGGCGCCGGCCCGGTGTAGGACACGCTGCAGCCGAAGCCGCTGACCACGGAGCCTTTCTCGAAATTATGGAAATCGTACCACCGCGTCCCGGCCGTCACCGTCAGCACATTCGGAATAATGTCGAAATCGGCCGACCCGAACAGCGCATATTGTGAATAGCCGCGGTCGATATCGTTGAAGAACCCGGTATTCGGCCCGCGCGGCCCGGGGTCTGCCACCGTGGAGCCAGGCGCCGGGCCCAGCACCGTGAACCCTGGCGCCGTCAGGTAATTGAAGTTGGTGCGGTTCTGCACCTCGAAATCCTCGTAGAAGAACCCGCCCACCGCGCGCAGCCGCCAGCTATCCGGCGTGCTGACCCGCGCTTCCTGGCTCAGATGCGTGTCATGCTCGATGTCCTGCCACGTCGCACCCGGCGAGTAGCACTGCGCTTTCGGAAAGCCCTTGGCGGGATTCTTCGGCTGGCACTGGTAGTAATCCGCATACAGCCCGCGCGCATACGCGGTGTAATCCTGAATCTGGTTGGTGTTGCGGATCAGGTAGGCGCCATCATAGACCACCTTCAGCGGACCCACCCGCCCATCGATCGTCAGCGCCGTATTCTCGAAATAATCCCTGTCCGTCGTCGGCTCATAGAGCTGCACGGACAGATCCGGCAGCTTCACCGGATTGCTGCCCGATGAATGCGGGGTCTCGTAGAACACGCCGTCCGCATTCAGGTTTTGCACCGATTGCGTTAGCAGCGCGCTCCAGTCTTCGTCGAACTTCCACAGCAATTCGCCGCGGGCGCCCACGTAATTCACCGGATTGATGTCGTTGCCGACCAGCGCCCTGTTGTTGATCGAATTCGTCGCCGTCGCCGGTCCGGGGATGTTGTTGGTGTAGCCCGCGTAGTGGATGCCCTTGTCCGTCGCCTGGCGCACGAACGTGCCCGGCACGTTGTCGATATAGCCGCCGCGGTTATCGTCGTACACCGTCAGACGCAGTGCCACCTGGTCCTTCACCAGCGGGATATTCACCGTGGCATCCACGTTCTTGCTCAGGTCGCCATGCACGGTGCCGGCAAATCCGCCATCAATGGTGGCGCTGAACCGGTCCAGGTTCGGCTTGTTCGTGATGTAGCGCAGCACGCCGCCCTGCGCGCCGGAACCGAACAGCGTCCCCTGCGGACCTTCCAGCACCTCCACCTGCTGCAGATCCGCCGTGTAGATATCCAGGTTCCTGCCCGGCACCTGCGCCGACTGGTCATCCAGATACACCGCCACGTTCGGGAAAGACCCCACGCCGCCGCCGCCCTGGCCGCCCTCGTCGCCGCCGATGCTCAGGCCGCGCATATAAACGTTCACCTGGCCCGGCCCGAACCCGCCTTCCGTCACGTTCGGCAATTGCGTGATCAGATCGTCAAAATTCTCGATGTTCAGCCGTTTGAGCGACGCCCCGCTCAGAACCTGGATGGAAATCGGCACATCCTGCAGGTTCTGCGTGCGACGCTGCGCCGTCACGATCACGTTCTCCGTCGCGGAGGCCTTCTTCGGCGCCTTGCCAGACGTTGCGAGCGCATTGGCCGGTGCCGGCGCGTCGGCCGCCCCCTGGGCATGGGCGGCGGGGGTCTGGGCCGCCGCGCACATCACGCTTAGCGCCACACCTGACAGCAGCGCCTTGCGTGATCCCCGCCATGCTGGCTCATGCGGAGCTTGTGTAACGATTGCCGCCATGCCTGGGACCCTTTGCCTAATCGGGCGCACGGGAATGCGCCTCAAACTCGTCCCGAACGCCGCTCCCACGCCATGGAACGAGCCATTGCGGTGAAGAACACCGATACAGTCACATCGAACCTCCCGCCCATGCTGGAGCTGAAATTCCTATGCAACCATTCGCCTGCCAGATCATTCTTCTGTTGCAGATCGTTGCACGACAGGCGCATGCCTGGGCAATCGTTAATTGTCATATGGGTATCGTTTTTTTAACCGATGCGCGTCCGTGCCACAGTCGGGCGCGCGACGCCGGCGGCCTATCCGTTGCGCGTCAGTGCCGGATGCGGCCCGGGATGCTGCGGCCGCAGCGCATAGCGCCGCGCCACCTCCGCATAGCCGCGATACAGCGGCCCGCGCCGCCCCGCCAGCAACTCCGCCCGCGCCAGGCGCCATTGCGCCGGCAGCTGATACCACGGGATGCCAGGCCATTCATGATGCAGCACATGCAGATTGTTGTTGAGGAACAGCATCCCCAGCAGCCCGGCATCCTCCACCACGGCCGTCCGGTCCTCCGGCCGGGGCGCCGCCCGGTGCTCCGCCAGGGACCGGATCATGATCAGCGCCGTGCCTGGATAGACGAAGCATACTACATAAAGCAGCGGATCCATCCGGCAGACCCCGCACACCCAGGCTAGCACAAGGCCCACGCCCACGGCATGGCCCAGCCACACCCGCCGCGCCGAGGCGTAGCGCACCCAGCGCGCCTGCCCCATCCAGAACCGCACGATCGTGCAGGCCGGCCCGGCCACGATTCTGCCCACCAGCGTATTGCACATGCCATGCAGCCGCCGCTTGAGCGGGCCAGCTGCCGCCCACGCCGTTGCGGACATATACGTGCTCTCCGGATCCTCCAGCGGATCGGTCAGGTGCGCGGCGCGGTGATGCCGCAAATGCGAATCGCGATACAGCGCATACGGCAACCACAAATTCAGCGGCGGCCATGCCAGCGCACCATTGATCCACGCGCGCCGCGTGGGATGCCCGTGCATCAGCTCATGCTGCAAGGACATGTGCCACGCACACAGCCAAGCGCCCGCAGGGGCCGCAACCCAGAGCGGCAACGCCGTCCACCAGAACGTCAACGCCAGCCAGCCGCCATAAATGACGAAAATCAGACCCCAAGTCGGCGCTTCCACGCGCTGAGCCCACTGACGCACCCGGTCCTCCTTCGTGACCCGGTCATTATGCGGCCGAAAGATGAAGTGCATCTTGACGTATTTGCGTGTAAAACCGGCACACGCGGGGTATTTGTGCAATGCGTGATGCGAAAGCGCAGCAAAGGAAGCAAGATGTTCTTTTTTGAAAAAAAGAACCAAAAAACTTTTGTCCATTGGATCCGCGACAGCACCGAAAAAAGTTTTTTGCTTCTTTTTTTCAAAAAAGAAGTCTTCCTTCCTTGATCCCCGACCGCCGCGAAATCCTCCCCCGCTTCCAGCAGCGCCTCCGCCAAGTCCTCGCCCGCTCGGACATGAGCCAGACGGACTTCGCCCGCGCCGCCGGAATCGACCGCAGCACCCTCTCCCAACTCCTCGCCCCCGGCGCGGACCGCCTCCCGCGCGTCGAATCCATCGCCGCCATCGCCCAGATCGGCAACACCTCCCTCGATTGGCTCCTCGGCCTCAGCCAGGACCAGCAAGCCGACGCCGGCCTCGCCGCGGAAAGCCTGCAAATCGAACGCGACGCCCCCAGCCCGCTGGACGAACGCCTGCTCGTCTGGCTCCGCGAAGCTGCCGGCTACCGCATCCGCCACATCCCCACCACCTTCCCGGA
>CAZZYR010000121.1:0-7040 GCA_964658235.1 uncultured Acetobacteraceae bacterium
GTGGTGGCGATGGCGCTGGTGCTGTCCTTGCTGGCGACGCTGTATCCGAGTTGGCGGGCGGCGCGGACGGATCCGGTGGAGGCGCTGCGGCATGAGTGACCCGCTGGATCTGCGCGCGGTGGGCCGGGTTTATAAGAGCGGTGCGGGGGATTTGCCTGTGCTGCGGGGAGCGAACCTGACGCTGCGGGCTGGGGAGATTGTGGCGCTTGTGGCGCCGTCCGGCACCGGGAAATCTACGCTGCTGCACTTGGCGGGGTTGCGGGAGAGGCCGGATTCCGGGGCAGTATTCGTGGGTGGCGTGGATGCGGGCGGGTTGTCCGATCAGGAGCGGACTCGGATACGGCGGGACAGCATCGGGTTTGTGTATCAGTTCCATCATCTGCTGGCGGAGTTTTCCGCGCTGGAGAATGTGGTTCTGCCGCAGATGATTGCCGGCGTGGCGCGCAAGGTGGCGGCGGAGCGGGGGCGGGGGTTGTTGGCGGCGTTTGGACTGGCGGGGCGGGCGGGTCAGTTGCCCGGCAAGCTGTCCGGCGGGGAACAGCAGAGGGTGGCGATTGCACGCGCGCTGGCGAATAGGCCCGCGGTGATCCTGGCTGACGAACCAACAGGGAATCTGGATAGCGGTACGTCCGACGTGGTGTTCGCGGAGTTGCTGCGGATTGTGCGCGGCGAAGGTGTGGCCGCGCTTATTGCGACGCACAATTCTGAGCTCGCGTCACGCATGGATCGCGTGGTTACGTTGCGCGACGGTGCCGTGGTCACCGCCTAAATTCGTAAAAGTTTTTTGCTTCTTTTTTTCAAAAAAGAAGGCCTTCCTGTAAGATGGTTGACATGTCCTTCGTCCATCTCCGCGTCCACTCCGCCTACTCCTTGAGCGAAGGGGCCATCAAGCCCGACCGGATCGCCGCTATGGCGCGCGAGGGCGGGATGCCGGCTGTTGCCATAACGGACACCGGCAATCTGTTCGGCGCGCTGGAGTTTTCCCAATACTGCGTGGGCAAGGGCGTGCAGCCGATCATTGGCTGCCAGATCACGCTGGCACGGCCCGGCGGGGCGGGTGATCCGGTGGTGTTGCTGGCGCAGACGGAGGCAGGGCTGGCCAATCTGCAGCGGCTGAGTTCGGCGGGGTTCCTGACGTCTGATCCTGCTGCGCCGCAGTTGCCGTGGGCGGACGTGGCGGCGCAGGCGGATGGGCTGATGCTGCTGACCGGGGGCACGCGGGGGCCGATCGCGCGGTTGTTGGGTGAGGGCCGGGAGGCGGAGGCGGAGGCGCTGCTGCGGCAGATGCAGGCGGCGTTTGGGGATGCCATGGCGGTGGAGCTGCACCGGCATGGGGTGGCGCTGGAGCGGAGTGTGGAGCCAGGGCTGGTGATGCTGGCGGACCGGCTGGGGATTCCGCTGGTGGCGACGAATGAGTGCTTCTTCGCGACGCCGGCGATGCATGAGGCGCATGATGCGTTGCTGTGCATTGCCGAGGCGCGGCTGCTGTCCGAGGCGGAGCGTCGGCGCGTGACGCCGGAGCATTATTTTAAATCGGCTGCGGAAATGCGCGCGCTGTTTAGCGATTTGCCGGAGGCCTGCGACAACACGCTGGCGATTGCGCGGACCTGCGCGGTGATGGCGGAGACGCGCAAGCCGCTGTTGCCGGTATGTCCGAAGGTGCGGCCAGGCGCGAGCGAGGAGGAGACGCTGCGGGCGATGGCCGCGGAGGGGCTGGTGCGCCGCATGGATGCGGTGGGCGCGGAGATGGCGGACCGGGCGCGCTATGCGGAGCGGCTGGCGTATGAGCTGAGCGTGATCGGCAAGATGGGATTTGCCGGATACTTCCTGATCGTGGCGGATTTCATCCAGTGGGCCAAGGGGCAGGGGATCCCCGTGGGGCCGGGGCGTGGGTCCGGCGCAGGGTCCGTGGCCGCGTGGGCGCTGACGATCACGGATCTTGATCCGCTGCGGTTTGATCTGTTGTTTGAACGGTTTCTGAATCCGGAACGGGTTTCCATGCCGGACTTCGACATCGACTTCTGTCAGAACAGGCGGGACGAGGTCATCAGTTACGTGCGCCGGG
The DNA here is from genome assembly GCA_964658235.1 of uncultured Acetobacteraceae bacterium. Lineage (GTDB taxonomy): Bacteria > Pseudomonadota > Alphaproteobacteria > Acetobacterales > Acetobacteraceae > BOG-908. Next base: position 2,066 of record CAZZYR010000121.1, read on the forward strand.
AGTATGGTGACGACCGCGTGGCGCAGATCATCACGTTCGGCAAGCTCCAGGCGCGGGCGGCGGTGCGCGATGTGGGGCGCGTGCTGGGGATGCCGTACGGGCAGGTGAACCGGGTGGCGGAATTGATCCCGAACAATCCCGCCAAGCCCTGCACGCTGAAGGAAGCGGTGGACGGCGAGCGCAAGCTGCAGGAGCTGCGGGATGGTGAAGAAGCCATACGGCGGCTGCTGGAGATCGCGATGCAGGTGGAGGGTCTCTACCGTCACGCGAGCACGCATGCGGCGGGCGTGGTGATCGGGGACCGCAAGCTGGTTGACCTGGTGCCGATGTATCGCGATCCGCGTGAAGGCACGCTGGTGACGCAGTACAATATGAAGTGGGTGGAGCAGGCTGGGCTCGTCAAGTTTGACTTTTTGGGTTTGACCACGCTGACGATCTTGCAGCGGGCGGTGGAGTATCTGCGCGAGCTCGGCGTGAGCGTGGATCTGGAACGGCTGCCGCTGGATAATGCGGCGACGTATGCGATGCTGTCACGCGGGGATGCAGGCGGCGTGTTCCAGTTTGAAAGTGCGGGCATGCGGGACGTGCTGCGGCAGATGCGGCCGGACCGGCTGGAGGATCTGATTGCGGCGGTGGCGCTGTACCGGCCAGGGCCGATGGCAAACATCCCCGATTACTGCAAGCGCAAGCATGGCGAGGCGTGGCAGCCGCCGCATGAGGAGCTGCGCGATATCCTGGGCGAGACCTACGGCATTATGGTCTACCAGGAGCAGGTGATGCAGATTGCCCAGAAGATGGGCGGCTACAGCCTGGGGGCGGCGGATCTGCTTCGCCGCGCGATGGGCAAGAAGATACGTTCGGAGATGGATGCGCAGCGGCAGACATTCACGAATGGCGCGATTGGGCGGGGCATTCCGGAGGCGAAGGCCGTGGAGGTGTTCGACCTGATGGCGAAGTTCGCCGATTATGGATTCAACAAGTCCCATGCGGCGGCGTATGCGCTGGTGAGTTATCAGACGGCGTGGATGAAGGCGAATCATCCGGTGCCGTTTCTGGCGGCGTGCATGTCATTGGCGATGGGCAATACGGACAAGCTGGCGGCCTTGCGGCAGGAGGCGGAGCGAATGAGATTGCGCGTGCTGCCGCCGGCGATCAACGCAAGCGGGGCGGATTTCCGCGTGGAGGCATTGCCGGATGGGACGCTGGCGATCCGGTATGCGCTGGCGGCGGTGAAGAAGATCGGGTTTGCGGCGATGGAGGGCGTGGTGGCGGCACGGGGGGCTCGGCCGTTCAGGGATGTTTCGGATTTCGCCGCACGGATGGACGGGCGGCAGGTGACGAAGATGCAGCTCGAGAATCTGGCACGGGCGGGGGCGTTCGATGCGCTGGATGCCAACCGGGCGAAGTTGTTTGCGGGAGCGGAGACAATCTTGCGCAGTGCGCAGGCGCGGGCGGAGGAGGCTGCGAGCGGGCAGATTGGGCTATTTGGCGGAAGCGAGCCGGAGAAGCTTCGGTTGCCCGATGTGGCCGATTGGCCGGATATCGAGAAGCTGGCGTACGAGGCCGAGGCTGTGGGGTTTCATTTGACGGCGCATCCGCTGGACGGGTTCGCGGTGCTGCTGAAGCGGCTGGGGGTGGTGCCGACCACGGCGCTGCAGGCGCGCGCGGAGGCAGGCGGGGCGCGCGTGAAGATTGCCGGCTGCGTGGCGGGGTCAAAAGAGCGGACAACCAAGACGGGCAGCCGGATGGCTTGGATTACGCTGTCCGATGCAGTGGGGTCGTGCGAGATTACGCTGTTCAGCGAAGTGCTTGGGCGGGTCAAGACGTTTCTGGTGGCGGGCGCGCCGCTGTTGGTGACGGCGGATATCAGGATAGAGGGTGAGGCATTGCGAATTACGGCGCAGGATGTCGTGACGCTTGAGGCGGCCTCGCTTGAGGCCGGCGCGTCCATGCGGATTTGGCTGAAGCGGACGGAGGCGGTGCCGCATATCCGCAGCCTGCTGGAGCGGGAGGGCAAAGGGCGCGGCAGCATCAGCCTCATACCGATGCTGGATGCGCAGGAGGTGGAGATCATGCTGCCAGGTCGGTTTGCTGTGACACCGGGGCTGCGTCAGGCGCTGAAGATGATCCAAGGGGTGGAGAGAGTAGATGAAATCTAGGCTGGCCGCCACGTTTCTGGGTTTGGCCGCATGTGTGCAAGCGCACGCCGCGGACCCTGCGGTGCGGTCAGGCGTGACGCTGGAACAGATTGTGGTGACGGCGAAAAAGCGCCGGCAGGATCTGAGCAAGGTGCCGCAAACGGTGGACGTGGCGCGGGCGGAGGAGCTGCGCCGGCTGAACATCGTGGCGTTCCAGGATGTGCAGCAGGTGGTGTCTGGCCTGCAGCTCAGCGACAATGGCGGGCGGGGGCAGAATATCGCGTTGCGCGGGGTGACGTACGATCCGGACACCACGGCCAATCCGTCCGTGGACACGTATGTGAACGAGGTGCCGCTGTCGCAGACATCCAGCGCGTTCCAGGATCTCTACGATGTGAATGCAGTGACGGTGATACGAGGGCCGCAGGGGACGCTGAGGGGTCGCACGTCGCCGGCGGGCGCCATACTGATCGATACGAAGCGGCCGGCGATGGATGGCTGGGACGGGGCAGTCACGCAGAGCTTTTCGGACAACGGGCTGTTCCAAACGCAGGCGGCGGTGGGGACTGCGATTGTGCCAGGCAAGCTGGCCGTGCGGGTGGCGGGCCTTTTCGACCAGAATGATCTGTATGGCACGCGCAGCATCGTGAGCGGCGCGCGCGATTTCAACCTGCAGCATAGTGGGCGGATCACGATCGAGGCGAAGCCGGCGGACGGTTTGGACATTGTGGTGATGCACCAGGAGAGCAACGACCGGACGCGGGAACTGTTCGGGGTGTCAGGCGACGGGCTGTTCGGGCCGATCACGCCGGGGCAGAACCTATCTGTGCTTGCAGGCCCATATACATTTTACAATCGGACGAGTTTGACGACGGTGCAGGCCTCGCGGTCGCTTGGTGGCGGTGAAATCGATTACACAGGCGGCTACCAGGCGGTGCAGGACGAGTTCGCGGAATATGCCGACAAGGGTGGGCTGCTGCCGCACTATAACACGGGGTCCCAGCAATCCCAGCAGGCGGTGGGGACACTGTCCCAGGAGATCCGGGTTCAGTCCACGGGGGATACGCGGCTGTCCACGATGGGCGGGCTGTATTTCCTGCATCAGGACGCGACGGCACATATCTTCACGCCGTCCGAGATCGTGTTTGCGCCGGCGCCCGGCACGCCGTATCCGGGTGCGACGCCCATTGCGAACATCAATGCGGATGTGGGGATACCGCAGCTTGTCAGCGACTATGCGATCTTCACTGATGAGAGCTACAAGATCACGCCGGACGACATTGTGGAGGGCGGGCTGCGCTGGCAGTTCGAGCGGCAGTATCGGGCGAGCGGGTATACGGTGACGCTGCCATTCGGGCTGGGGACGCAGAGCCAGAGCCTGGTTTCCAAGCAGAACCAGCACGAGGAATACCGGGCGTGGACGGGACTGGCGAGCTACACGCATTATTTCACGAAGGATGTTTCGCTGTACGCGAATTATGGGCAGTCCTTCCGGCCGGGCGGGGTGGTGCTGGGGATCAGTTTGCCGCTGCCACAGGATTTTCTGCTGTTCAAGCCTGAGACATCCTATGATTTCGAAATTGGCGGGAAGGCGCGGCTGGCGGAGGGCAGGCTGCGCCTGGGTGCGGACATCTTCCATCAGACGTATACGAATTACATCGGGCGCGAGAACAACATCTTCACCACGCTGGGCTATCAGAGCATCACGACGAACGGGAATGCGGTGGCGCAAGGGGCAGAGGCGTCGGTTTCCGCGATCATCACGGATGATTGGCAGATTGATGCAAACACGACGTTTTCGGATGCGCGCTATGTGCATGCGAAATTGCCGTGCAATGATTTTGCTGGGACGGGTTTGCCGAACACGAACGGCACTCTGCGGGTGGTTGGATCCGGTGTGACGAGCGTGTGCACCACGAATGGGACGCTGGGGGCGCCGAACTGGTTCTTCAGCGTGAACTCCGAATATGATGTGCCGGTGTCCGCGCATGTGACGGCGTTTCTGCGCGGGTTGTACAGTTTCACGCCGACCAACCGGCTGACGCTGCAGGCGGTTGGGCAGGATCCGCGCAACCTGGCCAATGTATATGTGGGCGCGCGGGCGCCGGAGGGGCGCTGGGAAGCCTTTCTGTTCGTGAAAAACGTGCTGGGGGTGACGGGGAGCACGAATCTGTTTGGCGAGCAGTTCGATTCCGGCTTTGCGACGAGCGGCGCGGCGGTGAACTACGATACGGGCTATGCGTCCAGCCTCATCCAGCACCCGCGGGAGATTGGGGGCAGCCTGACGTATCGGTTCTGAGGCCTGGGTTCGCTTCCTTGCCTTCCGTCGCGGTGCCTGCTAGCTAGCCCGCCGGATGGGCACATAGCTCAGTTGGTAGAGCAGCTGACTCTTAATCAGCGGGTCGTAGGTTCGAGCCCTACTGTGCCCACCATCCACACAGCATTTGCCGGACGGCGGGAGGGAGAGGCGAATTTGCGCTTCTTCCATCGCGCGGCGCATTGGCAAGCGGGTAACCCGGTATGTCGCCGGGCTGCAGCCTGCCCTTTGTTGGCGCAGGGTGACGTAAACGCGTGATGTTCCCACACCGCTGTATCCACTATGGAGGCTGCATGGTCCTTTTTTGCCGGGTCGTACTGGCTTTGCAGGCTTTGTTGGCTGCGTCCACTGCCGCAAGCGCCGCGGCGGCGCCCGTGACGGTGGCATACGGGGCACAGAGTCCGTTGCAGGTGCTGGATGTGTATCGGCCGCCCGGTGGGGCGGGGGCGCTCGTAATGTATGTTCATGGCGGAGGCTGGGGCGGCGGGGACAAGTCCGGCGGGGCGGCGGTGGCCAATGC
>CAZZYR010000122.1:0-7034 GCA_964658235.1 uncultured Acetobacteraceae bacterium
TTACGAAAGTTTTCTGCTTCTTTTCCTCAAAAAAAGAAGGCCGCGATTCCTTCACTCCGGCGGCACCGGCGAACACGCCACATTCGCTGCCCGCGCCAGCACCACCATCCGCCGCGCCGCCACGCCCGCGCCCGCCATCTCACCAGCCACATGCTGCAACAATGGCGAGGACAGCAGCGCGTGCGCCGCCGTGTTCACCGCAACCTCCGTGCCAACCACTGCGCCGGCGGACAGCGCCGTCCGGCGCAGAAGCCCAAACGTCGCAAGCAATCCAGGCCGCAACCCATGCAGTGCCGCCACCTGCCGGACCAGCCGCAATCCGCGCCAAGCGACGAATATCGCCGCCAGACCGGGTGAAGGCATGGCCGCCACCCCCGCCAAGGATTGAAGCGCGGCATTTCGCCCCAGAGCATCTGCCTGGACCCGTAGGGCAGCCGCTGGACCCGACCGCAAAAGCGCCAGGATCGCGTCCGGGTCGTTAATTGCGTCCACGGCCGGCAGCAAGGCGGGGCCCTCCGGTAACTCCCGCAGCCACTCCCGCGCCGCCGTCGCGCGCGCCACGGGGTCGCCCCCCGTCAATTGAGCCCGCAGCCGATCCACGCCGCGCAAGGCGGCCAGCGCGGCACCCTCCCGCCAGAACCCGAGCCCGATCATTCCGAAACCGGTCGCCGCGATCCCCGCTGCCACGCCGCCGAAAAACCCGGAGCGCGCGAAAGCCTCCGCCACCAGCGTCCACGCTTCCAGCCCTGCTGTGCCGAGCACCAGGATGGAGGTGCCGCCCAGCACGAGGGCCGGCATCGCCCAGGGTTGCCGTACCGGCGTTTCCAGCAGGACCGCGGTCGGCTCCAACCGTGAAGCTGGGAGCTCTTCCGTTTCGATCCGTGGCGTGATGCGCGTGGTCACAGCACATCCTCCAACAAAAATCCCAACAAGGTATCCAACCCCACATTCGGCACGCCCAGCCGGCCCCCATCCGCCAGCCGCATCGGCTCGAACTGCGGCAACGCGAGGAACGGATGCGCCCAGAAGTCCCCATCCGGCGGCCGGTCCGGCACTTCACCAGGATAGGACCGCGTCATCACCTGCTGCCCCAACACGCGTCCGCGCACCGCAGACACCGGCCGCCCATCCAGCGTCCAGACGAAATCTTCCGTGCACCGCACAGACGCGATCGCGAAGTGCCCGGTTTTGACCCCGCCGGACGGCACCTCCGCCAATGTCCGCATCAGCGCAGCCAGATTGCCGCGCTGCCGGTCTGCCACATGGTCCGCCTTGGTCGCGGCAAACGCCACGCGGGAGATCAGATGCGGCGGCAAACGCAGTTCCGCCAGCGCGCCGAGCGCCTCCAGCCACGAGAACTCCCATCGCAAGGATCCCGCGGCCGCCCCGAGCGCCGCGCGCATGTCGCCAAACGCTGCTTCACCCGCATGCAACGCTGTCAGCACATCCGCGAGGATCACCAGCCGGTCCACGTTGGCGAACAACGGCGATGATAAATCGCGCCGCACTGCCGCCAGATACGCGGTGTACCTTTCCGTCAGAAGTCCCACCAAACCTCCGGAGCCGGTGGCGGGAAAGAAGGACATCCAGGGCGCCTCAGGGCCGGGCGGCGGCATGAGATGCCGCCCGGGCTGCAGGAACGATAACCCCTCGTCACGCAGCCGCCCCAGCATCTCGCGATATAGCCGCGTGCCGGCATGCGCCAGCGCCTCATCCGCTGCTGCGCGGGCCGGAAGGCCGCCCACGAAGGACCGGAACGCTGCCGTCACGGACGCCAGTTCCGGCGCGTCAAGGCGCTTCAGCGTGGCCGCCGCCCATTGCGGATATGTCTGGCCCAGCATGGGCAGATCGATCAGCCACTCGCCTGGGTAATCGAGAAATTCGAGCCGGATATGGCGCGCAGGCAACAGACCGCGGGGCAGGGTGGTCGTCAGCGCGAGCAGGCTGACGGCATCGGTCCGTTCCGGCCAGGCCGGTGGGTCCGCCGCCAGCCGTGCCAGATGGCGTGCCTGGTCGAAGCGCGGCACATCCCCCGCACCCAACGGCGCGAGTGCCCAGCGCTTGCCCATCAGATTTGCCGCCACGGAGGTCAGGAAAGCGGTCTTGCCTGCGCGTGACAGCCCGGTGACTCCGATCCGCACGACCGTCGTGCCGAATGGCCACGCCTGCGCGCCGCTCACCGCTATGCGCTGAATACCACCGCCGACATCACCCAACAGGCTCATTTGCGTTCGATCAACTCGATCTTATAGGCGTCGGGGTCTTCCACGAAGGCGATGACGGTGGTGCCGTGCTTCACCGGACCGGCCTCGCGCACTACCCGGCCGCCACCGCGACGCACCGTGTCGCAAGCCGCTGCCACGTCGGGCACGCCCACCGCTAGGTGGCCGAACGCGCTCCCCAGCTCATACGGACCCTTCTGGTCCCAGTTATAGGTCAGCTCGATCTCGGCCTGACCCTCGGCGTTGGTCGCATAACCCATGAACACCAGCGTGTAGCGGCCGGCCGTCACTTCGTTACGGCGCAACTCCCGCATGCCCAGCAGATCGCGGTAGAAGGCGATGCTGGCGTCCAGGTCGGTCACGCGCAGCATGGTGTGCAGAAAAGAACCCATAGAAAGCCTCCAAAGATGATCAGAATGCTGGCGGCACATCCACGCCAACTAAGAACAATCCCGTCCGGTCGGCGGCCTCGACGCACCCGGTCCGGTCCGTAATCAAAGTGCCGCCCGCCTCGAACGCCACGCCACGCAATCCGGCTGCATGCGCCGCCTCGATCGTGCGCGGCCCAATGGTCGGCAAATCCGCCCGCCTGTCCTGGCCGGGCTTGACCAACTTGACCAACACACCGCCCGGCCCAGGCCGCGCCAGTAGGCCCGCCCTGGCAATCATCGCATCCGTGCCTTCGATCGCCTCCACAGCCAGCACGCATCCCTGCTGCACCACACAGGCCTGTCCCACATCCGCTCGGCCCATCGCCAGCAGCACGTCCACCCCGCGTGCGATATCGGCCTGCGCCGTCTCGTCCGCCTCCGCCCGGCTCAATCGTCCGCGAGGACCCACTGCCGACGTCAGCACCTCATGCGCGCCCCGAACGGCAAACCCCTCTTCTGCCAGCACGCGCACCACGGCGGCCAGCAGCCCGTCGTCACCAGCAAACGCTGCACGGCCGATGCGCGCCATGATCCGCGCACCCTCGGCGTCCGGCCGCAAGTCCAGCAGGGACGGCCGCCGCACCGGTCCCACCAACACCAACTCGCCGCAGCCGTGCTCCCGCAGCACCTGCAAGATTCGGCCGGCCCTACCCACCCGGATGAACTCATGCGGATAGGCCCCGATGACGGCAGGGTCGGCAAAATCCTCGAATCCGACTACGAAGACAGCGCGTCCTGCCGCAACCGCTGCCGCGGCCACCTGCCCTGGAAGCGGACCGCTGCCCGCCAAAATGCCCAATTTGGGCGCCCTTTCTTCAACTTTCACGCACATTGTTGTCGACTCACAAGGGTCATTGGTGAATTGCGACAGGATCGACAACAATTTTGATCTTTTTGTTCCAAAAATACAGACTTTCTTATTGAAAAAGCCACAGGCATCTGGTGGATATGGCTTCGAAGCCGAGGCGATCAGATCGGCGGGAGACTGACTGGTATGAACGAGAACGAGTCTGCGCTCAGCGCAAGCGTCGTGGGCATCCTCCAATGCCTCAAACTGCTCGCAGCGGAGGCGGCTTCGTTAAAGTTGCTGCGCACATTGTCGGCTATCGAGGAGGCGCTTGAGATGGCGGCCAGTGAGAGCGGCATGGATTTCGATGGCGATCGGCTACAGCAAAAACCCGTCAAACCGGTCATTCACTAGGCCGTCGGCTCCTCAGCCGGATGCGACCGCAAGCTGTATCCTTCGGACGGTAACCAGGGCGGACGATAAACCAGGGTCGATCTTTCGTTATCCAGGCCTTACCCGGTAACGGCCGCCGTCAACCCACATCCTCATCAACGCGCGCGATGCTGTGCACTAGTCCCCGCCGGCTCGGCACATCGATGAACGTTAGCATCTCCGCCACCAGGGGATCATCCGCCAGCGCCCGGGCCTGCTCCAGCCGAGCGGCGAATACCGTATTGCTGTCTCCGTCCGCCGCAAACAGCAGCCGGAACGCCGCGCGCAACCTGTGCAGCCCCGCGCGGTCCACCCCGCGCCGCTTCAGCCCAACCATGTTCAAGCCGGTCAGCCGCGCCCGATTGCCCAAGGCGGTGCCGAACGGAATCACGTCCGCTTCAACGCCGGATGCGCCGCCCACCATAGCCGCCCGGCCGATCCGGACGAACTGGTGCAGCGCCGTCGCGCCGCCTATCACCGCGCCGTCGCCGATGGTCACATGCCCGCCCATGACCACGTTATTCGCCACGATTACGCCGTCACCGAGTGCACAATCATGTGCCACATGCACCACGGCCATCAGCAGGCAGTCCGCCCCCACCTGCGTCACACCCGATCCGGTGACCGTGCCGCGATGGATGGTGCAATGTTCTCGCACCTGTGTGCGTGCGCCAACCACGGTCCGTGTCGGCTCGCCGCGATATTTCAGATCCTGCGGTGGCAGGCCTACAGTACAGAACGGGTAAAGTACGGCATCCGCGCCGATCGTCGTGTCTCCATCGACAACCACGTGGCTGATCAGGCGCACGCCCGGCCCGATCACCACATCCGGCCCCACGCTGCACCACGGCCCGATCATCGCCCCATCAGCAATGCGCGCGGCCGGATCCACCAGCGCGGTGGGATGAATGCGCGCCGGCAGCACGTCGCTCGCCTGCAGCGGCGCCTCGACCAACGCATCGCTCGCGTGGTCCATCACCGCGCCGTGCCCATCGCGGGCAACGGCATCGGACGCCCGGCTGTGGTCATGCCGCGCCCGGTGCGTGGTCCATGATCATCGCCGAATAGGTTGCCTCTGCCACGGAAATCCCGTCCACCCTCGCCACGGCTGCAAATTTCCAGACACTGCCGCGCCGGCGCAAGCGCGTGACATGGATGCGCAATTGATCCCCAGGCACCACCGGACGGCGGAATTTCGCACCTTCGATCGTCATGAAATACACCACCTTGCCCGCTGCCTGTGGACCGAGGGACTTGACCACCAGAACCGCGGAGGTCTGTGCCATACTCTCGATGATAAGCACGCCTGGCATCACAGGGTGGTTCGGAAAATGGCCTTGGAAAAAAGGCTCGTTGGCTGAGACGTTCTTGATGCCGATCGCCGAGACGTGCGGCACCATGTCAACTACGCGGTCGATCAGCAGCATGGGAAATCGGTGCGGGATGGCGTGCATGATGCCGGCAATGTCCAGCATCTCGATCCGGCCGGCTTCCGCCTCCACACCACCGGCGGATAGGCTGGCGCCAGGTGCCAACGACGGGTCAGTTGTATTGGTCTCGTTGGGGTTGGAGTCCATGCGCGTCAGCCTGTTGCCTCGCCGCTAACAGCGGCCATGCCGGCTGCCGGTTCCCGTCCGCCGGCCGCCTCGCCGGAGCGCCGCGCCAGTTTACGCAGGACGGCGACGTTTCGGAAGAATTCCCGTATCGGCAAGGCAGGGCTGCCCACAACGCTGGCGCCGGCCTCGAGGTCGGACATCACGCCCGCCTGGGCGCCGATTCGCGCGCCGCTGCCCACGTTGATATGCCCGGCCATGCCCACCTGTGCGCCCACCTGAACAAAGTCTCCCAGCGTGGCCGACCCCGAAATGCCGCCCTGCGCCGCCATCACGCAGCCTTTGCCGAGTCTGACACCGTGCCCGATCTGGATCAGATTGTCGATGCGCGAGCCGGCGCCGATGACCGTGTCCTGGGAGGCGCCACGGTCCACGCAGGAATTGGCGCCGATCTCCACGTCGTCCTCCAGGATCACCCGGCCCAGCTGCGGCACGGTATGGAAGCCGTTCTTGGTGATGGCGAACCCAAAGCCTTCCTGGCCAACCCGCGCGCCAGGATAGACATAGACGCGCTCGCCCAGCAGCGCATGGCTGATGCTCGCGCTTGCCCCCACCCGGCAGCCTCGTCCCATCACCACGGCGGCGCCGATCACCACGCCTGGTCCGATCTGGCAATCCGGGCCTATAATGGCGCCCGCGCCGATCACCGCCAGCGGCCCCACTTCCGCCGAGGCATCCACCTGGGCGGACGGATCGACCACCGCGCTTGCATGCACCCCCGCCACCGGCTCCACCGGCGGATGAAACAGCCCAGCCACCAGCGCCCAAGCGACATGCGGATCGGGCACAACCAGCGCCGCACTGCCGGCGGCCACCCGCCCGGCAAGCCCGGGTGCGACAATCACCACCCCCGCTTGCGTACGCCCGCACGCCTCTGCGTAGCGTGGGTTATGCAGCACAGCCACCTCGTCCTCTGTGGCCGCTTCCAAGGTAGCCACGCCGGAAAATACCCGGCCCATTGCCAGTTCGCCGCGCAGCACATGCCCTCCGGCGGTCTGCAACAACCGATCCAAGCCGAACGGCCCCGCGCGCCGGAAAAAACGGGGATCGCCCAGCCCACCGGCACCCAGTGCCTGTCCGGCCCCCGGAGCGGACGGAGCGCCCCCGGCCATCGCCATCCGCGCCTAGTGGCCGGCCGTGGCCGGCGCCGCCGCCGGCGTGTTGGCCCAGTCCTTTGGCAATGTCGCCGGGTCGATATTCTCGGCCGGGATCTGAACCGTAGGCAGCAGCCGGTTCAGCTGAGCCACCACCTGATCCGTGATGTCGAACTCGGGCATGTTTAACGCTACTTGGCTGCGATGGAGCACCACGTTCATGCCGCGGCTTTCCGCCACCTGCTTGATCACGGCAAGCAGCGTGCTCTCGATCTGGTTCAATGCAACCTGCCCCGCCTCGGCGATGATCTTGTTGCGGTCCTGCAACTGCCGGCGATCGTTGTTCACCCGGTTGCGCAATGCCTGTTCGCGCGCGCGCCCCTGGTCGGGCGTCAGCTTCGGCGCATCGGCCTGCAGGCTGCGCTCCAGTTCGCGCCAGGCGGCCTGGTCGCGAT
>CAZZYR010000123.1:0-7016 GCA_964658235.1 uncultured Acetobacteraceae bacterium
TCGCGGACTAAATTGATAAAAGTTTTTTGGTTCTTTTTTTCAAAAAAGAACGCTTACTTGCTTGCTGCGTCGTCCACAAACCAGATGATCTCCCCCACGGACGTGACCCGTGCCGCGGTCTCCGCCCGATCCCCGGCCAACACACGCCCCAGCACGCCGGCTTTGGACGCACCCGCTACCAGGAAGGCCACGTAGCGGCTGCAGGCGATGGCCGGGTAGGTCAGCGTCAACCTGGTTTGCGGCACACCCTGCGTAACCGGCACAACCCAGGCGAGCGTCTCCTCCAGCGCGTCCGTGCCTGGGAACAACGATGCGGTATGCCCGTTCTCCCCAAGTCCCAGCAGCACCACATCGAAAAGCGGCGCTGCCATGTCCAGGGTTTCCCGGCCATAATACGCCTGGAGCGTCGCCTGATAGGCGCGGGCCGCCGCCGCGGGGTCTCCTGTCACCGGCATGGGATGGATTTGCCCGGCCGGGATTGGCACGTGGTCCAGCAGCGCCAAACGCGCCATGCGCATGTTGCTGTCCGCGCTGTCGGGCGGCACGAACCGCTCGTCGCCCCAGAAGATGTGCGTCCGATGCCAGGGGAACCGGCTCGCAAAATCGGGCTCGGCGAGAATTTCGAAGAGCCGCTTTGGCGTGGAACCGCCGGACAGGGCTACGGCAAACTTGCCAGGCGTGGCCAGCGCCAGATCCGTCAGCCATCCGGCGGCATGCCGCGCCAGCGCGTCCGGGTCAGGCAACGTAATGATGCGTGGCTCAGCCATGGTCGGTGCCCAGAATGAACTTTTCCACGGCGTTGGCAAACCCCTCCTCCTCAGAGGATGTGGTTGTATGCGTGGCCTGTTTCTGCACCGCCTCGCTGGCATTGCCCATAGCAATCGATAGCCCGCTTTTCTTGAACATCAGCACGTCGTTCGGCTGATCGCCGATCGTGGCAATTTCCTGCGGGTCCAACCCCAGCCGGCGCGCCAGGTAGCCAATCGCAAAGCCCTTGTTGGCTTCCGGATGGGTGATATCCAGATAATACGGCTGGGACCGCGCTGCCGAGGCACCTTCCCCCAGCGCATCCTTCACCGTCTGTTCGGCGTCCTCCACTTTTGCAAGGTCGTCACTGACGCCAACGATCTTCACGGCAGTATCCAGGGCGGCGCCGAAATCGGTGGCGACCTTGGGATCGAACTTCACCGTCCATGCCTCGCGAGCCACGTGCGGCGCGTCCTTCTCATGCACCAGCCAGTCCTCGCCGCTATACACCCATGGATCCAGGCCGGCTTCCACAAGAAGCGCCACCGCGTGCTCCGCCACGTCACGCGGCAGAGTGCGCGCCTCAATCAGCGACAGATCTGGATTCACCCACATACCGCCATTGAAGCCGGCCACCGGCGTGTCTATCGCCAGAGGCTGCAACAACATCTGCATGCCGCGTGGCGGCCGGCCGCTGGTGATGGCGAAGCCGATGCCGCACGCCCGCAAGGCCTGTACGGCGCCGATCGCTCGCGCCGTAAGCTGTTTCTCTTTCGTCACCAGTGTGCCGTCCACATCCGCCAGCAGCAACTTGATGTCTGCCATAATCTACGCTCCTCCGGCATTGGGCAGAATGAACTGTTCCACCGCCTGCGCCCACCCGCTGTCCTGGTTGGTGCCCGTCACATAATCCGCGCGGGCCTGCATCGCGGCGGGCGCGTTGCCCATGGCAATGCAGGTGGCGGCCACATCAAACATCGGCAGGTCGTTCGGCATGTCGCCGATGCAGGCCGTATCCTTCAGATCAACACCCAGTATCGCCGCTACTTGCCGCACCACTTCGCCCTTATTGGCGAGCGGATGTGTAATATCCAAGTAGTAATCCTGGCTCCTGTGAACGGACGCCTGTCCTTCAAGGCGGTCCTGGAGTGCGCTCTCGCAAGCCTTGAGCTTCTCGAAGTCCTTCGACGCTGCCATGATCTTACCGGCCGCGTTCACCTCTTTCGCCAGATCGGCCACCACGCGGAAATTCATTTGAACCGTGCGCTTTTCCCAAGCCACATAATCGCCGTCCGGATCACTCAGCAGCCATTCATCCGCCGTAAAGAGCCATGGCGCTATGCCCTCGCCGTGCATATACGCAAGAGCCGCCCGCGCCGCATCCTCCGCCAGAAATTGCGTATGCAGAACGCGACCGCCCGCGTCCGTGATGACGCCGCCGTTCAGCGCGGCCCGCGGCATGTCCAAATGCAATGCATCCGCGAACAACGCCACGCCATGCGGAGGCCTGCTGCTGACCAGCACCAGCTTCACGCCGCGATCCCTTAGCATGCCCGCCGCGCGCCGGACCGCCGCTGTCAGTTCCTTATCTTTGGTGACCAGCGTGCCGTCGATATCGGAGACCAGCAGCCGAATCATCGCGCGGGATCGAGCCAGCTTCGGTGATCACGTTGCAACAATTCATCCGCCGCATCAGGCCCGTCGCTCCCCGCCGCGTAAGGATGCACGTGGATGTGTCCGCTTTCCCAGGCATCCAAAGCGGGCTGCACCACGGCCCACCCCGCCTCCACGTTGTCCGCGCGCTGGAACAGCGTCGCATCACCCACGAGACAATCATACAGCAAGGTCTCGTAACCCGTGCTGGGGCCTTCGTGGAAATAATCCGCATAATTGAAGTTCATGCTCACACCGCCAAGCTTTACGCGCGGGCCCGGAACTTTTGCGCTGAACTGAAGCGTTATCCCCTCGGTTGGCTGGATATGCAGGAAGAGAATGTTCGGCGTCAGCTTGTCTACCGGCGTGTCTCGGAACAACGCAAACGGCGCCTGCTTGAAGTGGATGGAAATCTCCGTATGCCGCCGGGCGAGGCGCTTGCCGGTCCGGATATAGAAGGGCACGCCCGCCCAGCGCCAATTATCCACCGCCAGCTTCATCGCGATGTATGTTTCCGTGCTGGAGTTCCTGTCCACGTCCGGCTCCATCCGGTAACCCTGCACTGCTTCGGTCCCGTAGTGCCCGCTTCGATACTGCCCGCGCACCACGTCCTGCGCCGCCTGGCGATGGGTCAGCGGATGGATCGCCTGGATCACCTTGGCCTTTTCCGTACGCACCGCATCCGCATCGAAGGACGTCGGTGCCTCCATCGCGACCATGCTCAGTAGCTGGAATATATGATTTGGCACCATGTCGCGCATGGCACCTGTGCCCTCATAAAACTTGCCACGCAGCTCAACGCCAACGGTTTCCGCTGCGGTGATTTGCACATGATCAATATTGTCGCGCCCCCAGATCGGCTCGAAAATCCCGTTGGAGAAACGCAGCGCCATGATGTTCTGCACCGTCTCCTTGCCCAGATAATGGTCGATCCGGTAAATCTGGCTCTCCTCCATCACGCCGAGCAGCGCCGCATTCAGCGCCTTCGCGCTGGCCAGATCATGCCCAAACGGCTTCTCCACCACCATCCGGCGGAAAGCGCCAATCTCCTCTTGCAGCAGTCCCGCTTTGTGCAGTTGTTCGGCAACCACATCGAAAAAGCGGGCGGCTGTCGCACAATAGAACACCACGTTTCCGCCATTGGGCATCTGCGCCCGCAAGGCCTCGAAGGTGGCTGGATTGCTGAAATCGCCCGACAGATAGCTCAGGCGCTCCACCATCCAGTTCCAGCTTGGCTGGTCCAGTTTCGCCGCGTGATCACCCTGCCGTTCCGTCACAAAGTGAGTCATCGCCTCGCTGAGATGGTCGCGGAAAGCCGCGCCATCCATGTCGCGCGCGTCAACCCCGATCACCTTGAATTCGTCGTTCAGCAATCCTGCCAACCGCAAATTATAGAGCGCAGGCATCAGCAGGCGCCGCGTTAGATCACCACCGGCACCAAAGATCACAAAGTGGCAAGGAGGAGCCTGCTTTGCCTTGGAGAGAGCCGCCGGGTCGCTAAGGCCAAGCTGCGACGAATGACTGTCCATGCGCGTCACTCCTCAGGCGTGCGGTTCCACGTGTCCGCCAAACTTGTTGCGCATCGCACTCAGCAGCTTTTCACCAAATGTGTTGCCCGAGCGCGAGCGGAACCGTGCGTAAAGCGACGTGGACAACACGGGCACCGGGACTGACTCTTCGATAGCTGCTTCCACTGTCCACCTTCCTTCGCCGGAGTCGCTGACATGCCCTGTAAATTCAGACAGCGTTGGGTTTCCCGCCAGTGCCGAAGCCGTCAGGTCCAGCAGCCAGGAGGACACAACGCTGCCTCGCCGCCAGACTTCCGCGATGTCTTTGAGGTCCAAGGAGAAACGCTGGTCTTCAGGCAGTTCGGTCGAAGACTTACCTTGCAGCACGTCAAAGCCTTCAGCATAGGCCTGCATCAATCCGTATTCGATGCCGTTGTGGACCATCTTCACGAAATGCCCGGAGCCGGCGGGTCCGCAATACATATAGCCCTGCTCCGGCCGCTTATCGCCACCCTTGCGTTCCTTGGTACGCTCCACATCGCCCATGCCGGGCGCCAGCGTGGCAAAAATCGGGTCCAGCCGCTCCACCACTTCCGCCGGACCACCAATCATCATGCAGTAGCCCCGCTCCAGCCCCCATACACCACCGGACGTGCCGACATCGATGTAATTCAGCCCCTTCTCACGCAATGAAGCGGCACGGCGTATGTCGTCCTTGTAGAACGTGTTGCCGCCGTCGATGATCGTGTCGCCTGGTTCCATATGGGACGCCAGAGTCGCCACCGTATCCTCCGTGATGGCGCCAGCCGGCAACATCACCCAAACGGCACGCGGCTTTTCCAAACCGCGCAACAAATCCGCGAGGTCTGCAGCGCCAATTGCGCCTTCGCCAGCGACCCGCTTCACCGCGTCCGGGCTGTGGTCATACACCACGCAATGATGGCCGGCGCGCATCAGGCGCACGCTTATGTTGCCGCCCATACGGCCCAATCCGATGATGCCGAGTTGCATGATTGAAGCTCCAAAGGAAGGAAGACTTCTTTTTTGAAAAAAGAAGCAAAAAACTTTCGTCAGTGCTGGCGCGGACTCGATGGGAAAGCTTTGTCTTATGAGCGGAGTGCTTCGCGCACTGCTTCCGTTAGCGTAGCTAGTCCGGCGCTGACGTCGGCACCCAGATGCACGCGCAACGCACGCCGGTCGCGCTCGGCCAGTACGCCGAAGTCACCACGCGCTTGCGCCGCCTTCACCAGGCCGAACGTGTAGCCCTCGCCAGGCACTGCTAAATCCGCTGCATCGCCCGCGGTGATCTGGACAAATACACCGCTATTCGGGCCACCCTTGTAGGCTTGACCTGTGGAGTGCAGGAACCGCGGCCCAAACTCAGCCGCCGTAGCCAAATGCGTCTGGTCCCGCACAAGCAAGCGCAGCTTCTGCACTGCGGCGATATGCGCGGGATTACGCTCCACATAGGCCAGGATGCCCACGTAATCGCCGGCATGCGCACGTGCGAAGTGCGCCTTCAGGATCGCGACCAGGCTGTCACCCTTCAGCGCCGACGCGTTCTTCGCGTCCGCAAACAACTTCACGCCATCAAACGACGCGAACGGCGACTCCTCCGGCAACGTTCCGGTCTTCGCCGCGGCATCCGTCAGTTCGCGGGTCTTGATCTTGCTGGCTTCCACATCGGGCTGATCGAACGCGTCAATGCCGATGATGCTGCCAGCAACCGCAGTGGCAAATTCCCACAGGAAGAATTGCTGCCCGATCTCCTGATGTCCGCTAATCGCGACACGCACCACCGGGTGCCCTGCCTTTTCCAAGGCGCTCATGGCCGCATCCTGCGCCGCATCAGCGGCATTGTCGGCACGCAAATACGCAAAAAGCCTGTCCTTGCCATAGGATTCCGGTGCAGCCACCGTCTCCCCATCCACCGGCACCAGACCGCGCCCCAGCTTGCCGGTGCTCTCCGCAATCAACTGCTCCAGCCACGCACCCAGATCGGCGATACCTGCCGAGGCCACGATCGTCACCTTGTCATGTCCGGCCTTCTGCGCGCATCCCATTATTGTGCCGAGCACCGCGCCGGGATTGGCGCCCGGGGGCGTGCCGGCGGTGCAGGAATGCACCATCCGCTGCGTCGATCGAAGAAATGCGCGCACATCAATCCCGATGGCAGCCGCCGGAACAAGACCGAAATTGGACAGCACCGAGTATCGCCCGCCGATTTCTGGATTACCGTAGAAGATCTTCCGAAAACCATCGCCCTCGGCCACCTTCTGCATATGGCTGCCTGGATCGGTGACTGCAACGAACTGCGCGCCAGCCTTGTCCGCGCCGACCGCCGCCTGCATGCGCGCCCAGAAATACGCCTTGAGGATGTTCGGCTCTAGCGTGCCCCCCGACTTGCTGGACACGATCACGAGTGTCTTCTGCAAATCGACAGCATTCTCAAACGTCTTGATTTGCTGCGGATCGGTGCTGTCCAGCACATGCAGCTTTGGCCAGCCGGCGCGGTGGCCAAACGTCTCACCGAATACCTCCGGCCCCAGACTGGATCCGCCCATGCCCAACAGAAGCACATGCTGGAAGCCGCTGTCCTTCACGTCCTGTGCGAACTGCTCCAGTTCATCCACATGCGCCAGGCGCTCGGCCGTGATGTCCAGCCATGCCAGCCATTTTGCTTCCGGCCCGTTCGTCCAGAGGGACGCGTCGCGTGCCCACAACCGGCGCACGGACCCATCCGCGCGCCAGGCCTCCAGGCTGGCATCCACCGCCTTGTCAAGTTCATCGGGCAAGCTGTAGTGCAGGCTGGCGATACCGCTGCCCAGCAGCGTTGCACGCTTCTTCGCCACCGCCAGCAGAAGCGCATCCGCGGCCTCGGCAAACAATTTCACGCCGTCCTTCACAAGCTCCTTGGTGACGCCGGGCAGATCCAGCCCAAGCCGCTCCGCTTCCGCCAACACATGCCGCGCGGCCTCCAAATTCTCGGTCAGCGAGGCGCGCACATGGCCATGATCTCGGAACGCATCCATCGTCGCTGGCGGAATCGTGTCCACCGTATCGCGCCCAATCAGTTCTTCAACATACAGGACATCGCTATACGCCTTG